>JAGCPM010000077.1 GCA_017965685.1 Kiritimatiellia bacterium
CGGCCATCTTAACGACATGGCCTGGTACGACGACAACAGCGGCAGCCAGACGCACACCGTGGGTAAGAATCTGCCGAACGACTGGGGCTTCTATGACATGCACGGCAATGTGCTGGAATGGTGCGCCGACTGGTTCTCGACCGCCGGTGCCCAGTCCGTTGATCCCAAGGGGCCGTCAACGGGGTCTTTCCGTGTGTTGCGCGGCGGGTGCTGGTTCTTTTTCGGGCGCGATTGCCGCTCGGCATACCGCCTCAAACGCGAGCCCAATCTGCGCAACTGCATTTTCGGCTTCCGTCTGGCCTGCTCCGAAGCCGACATCGAACGCTTGACGCCGGAGGATGAAACGAAATGAAGGCTGCCGCATTTGTTCTTTTGGCTTCAGTGGCGATTGCCGGATGCCGCCGCAGCAAGTCTCCGTACGACTACATGGACAATTGGCTTATCCGCGAGGATGCCGTCCGGCCGTTTGCCGTCGTCGCGGACGTGATCTACATCCAGGACAGGCTTTGTGTCGACATGAAGTCGCTTCCCGCCATGCACTATCGGGCGAAGCAGGAGGTCGGCAACGGCCGCTTCGACGGGTTTGCCCGCGTGTTTTCGCCGCTGGTGATGAATGCCGACGATCTGGAGCTTGCGATGGAATGGTATTTCCGCTATCATTCGGGCGACCGTCCTTTGGTGTTCATCGGCGAGGGGGCCGGCGGAGCGCTTCTCAGGGAATATGAGGTGGATAATCTCAAAAGCCTTAAATCCAAGGGCTTCATTTGCGGGTTTTATTCCGAGCTTGAGAACGGCCCGTTCGTGACGGCGGAACTGGTATCCAAGATACGCATTGCTCTTTTGCGTTCCCGGTATCGCGACATGTGGAAACGGGAAATTCCCGAGGGTATGCTGGAGGATGCCAAGAACGACTGACATGGCTTCGCATGCAAAAGATGTCTTGAAGCGGATGAAGCGATCGGTGCTCGCCTTTTTCCTTCGCATTGGCCTGAGGCGCGATGCCGCGCGCGCGTTTCGCTACGACAAGGCGCAATTCATGGCGCATGCCGGAGCATTGCACCTTGACCGTCGCGCCGCCGCACGGGCCGAGATCGTCATGGGGTACCACGTCCTCGAGAAGGGGCTCACCATGCCGCACCGCAGGCTCGGCTTCGGCAAGGGCGCGGCACTCCACATGATGAATCTCATCGAATCCTTTGAACGCCGCTTCGGCTCAGACGACCCGCAGGTGCGCCACGCCGTGGGCGTTTTGAGGGCATATCGCGAACTGCACCGCGACAGGCCGGAACCCATGCCGCGCCTTGACGCGTTCCTTGCTGCGCGGCCGGATATCCCCGCCGCGCACGAGCCGCATGTCACGCGCGAGAAGTTTTTTGCCGCGAAGAACGCGTCGTTCCCGGATTTCGCCGCCTCGCGCCATGTATGCAGACATTTCGAGGGGACAGTCCCCAGAGAAACGGTGGAGAAGGCCGTCGCCATCGCGACGACCGCGCCGAGCGCCTGCAACCGCCAGCACGCGCGCGTCCATGTCATAGACGACCATGCGCTCAGAGACGCTCTCTTTGCCGTGCAGGGCGGCACTCGCGGATTCGGCCAGGACGCCGACAAGGTTCTGGTGGTGACTGCCGATCTTTCCGCAATCCGCTGGGCGTGGGAACGCCACGACTCATACGTGAACGGCGGCATATTCGTAATGAACCTCTGCTATGCGTTGCACTACCTCGGCGTAGCGCACTGCATACTGCACTGGAGCGTTCTGCCCGCTGCCGACCGCGCCGCGCACAACCTTCTGCGAATACCCCCGAACGAGGCGATAGTCCAGGTGATCGCCTGTGGAATGCCGCCGGAAGAGTTCGATGTCGCCGCATCGCCGCGGCTTGCGGCGCCGGATATACTGACTTGGCACGGAGGCGGCAAATGAAGATTCTTCTCGGAGGCATCCCGCTCGGGTGCGACAACATAGGCGACGAGGCGATAATCGCTGCCGTTGTGAAAATGTTAAAGGCGTCCATCCCCGGAGCGGAGTTGACCGTCGCGACAGCCGACCCGGACACGGCGGGGCTTCTCGGAGTGGAGGTTGTGCCGCCTTTCGGTTTTCTTGACGTCGGTTTCAACGGCTTCGCATCCGTGGTCGAGCGGCACGATGCCTATGTCTGGTGCGGGGCGACAGGGCTTTCCGATTACCCGCATGTTGCGCTGCGCCTTTTGGAGATCGCGCAGAAGAAGTGTGTGCCGACGTTCGTCTGGGGCGTCGGAATGGACGACGAACTCAATCCTGTGTTTTTCAAGGTGCGCGGGAAGCGCCGTTTCCTTCTTTCGATTTTCGCCCTTGCGGGAGCTTACGAGCGTTTCCTGCGTATCCGGCTCGCGAGGCGCATCGCCCGCATCCTGCCGCGTTGCAAAGGCGTTTGGCTGCGCGATCCGCAAAGCGCTGCGATGCTCGCGAAGACCGGCTTCGCCGGTGCGAAGGTGGCCGCGGATTCGGCGATACTCCTCTCTCCAACTCTAAACTCTAAACTTCCAACTCTAAACTTTAAACTTCCCACCCTCGGATTGTGCATTTCCACGCAGCGTCAGGTCGCCGACCTTGAAGGGCTGGGTCGGATGATTGCCGCTGTTCGCTCGTCCGGCGCAAAGATACTGGGCATCCCGATGAACATCAAGACCGATCGCGCGCTTCTCGGAAAAATGGGTGTGAAATGCATCCCCGGAACGACACCCGATGCGGTCATGGAGGCGGCGGCGGAATGTAGCGTCGTCCTTTCGAGCCGGTTGCACCTGTTGATTCTCGCCGCGAACGCAGGCACGCCCGGGCTTGGCATAGCGCGCGGATCGAAACTCGCCAACTGGCTTGCAAATTTCGGCGAGAGCGTGGTCGGCAGTGTAAGCGAGTGCGATTGGAGCGAGGTCGAACGGCGCGTCATTTCGGCCCTCAAAGGCCATGGAGACTGGGAATCGCGCCGCAAAGCGGCATACGAAAGACTCTACTCGAGGCTGCAGGCGGCGCGTGACGAATTTACGGCGAAACTCATGGAGTGCGGACGGTGAAAATATCGATCGTAATGCCAGTGTTCAACGGCGCGGCGCATGTTTCGGGCGCGCTGGAGAGCCTTCTCGGACAGGACTTCAAAGACTGGGAAGCCGTGATTGTGGATGACGGATCCACCGATGCGACGGCTTCAGTCGTCGAGGGCTATGCCGCGCGCGACGGGCGGATCAGGCTCGTCCGGCAGAAAAACGGCGGCGTTTCCGTGGCCCGCAATCGCGGCATTGACGAGGCGCGTGGCGAGTGGGTGGCGTGGCTGGATGCGGACGATTTGTATGTTCCGGACGCTCTTTCGTCGGTGGCGGCGCTCATAGATGCGCATCCAAGGTGCTCGTGTTTCCAGTTTCCGTATCTAGAGATTTCTCGCACGGGCGAGGGCGACAGGCTCTGCGGCTCGGCGGCGTATTCGCTTTGCGGCGGATGCGAGTATTCCGGAGTGGAGGCGTTCGACATTCTTTTCGCGCGCATCGCTACCGCCGGCATGAACTGGCAGCCGTGGCGATTCGTGTGGCGGCGCGGGCTTCTGCCGCGGTTCAGAACCGGGATAATCCATGAGGATGTCGACGTGCTACCGCTTGGCATGGCCGTTTTGGACAGGGTGTTCATTTCGGGAAAGCCGTTCTACCGCTACCTCCCCGCCCGCGCCGGAGCCGCGACCGAGTCCTTCACTCCGCGCAGGGTCGATGACATTCTCGACGTGACCAGCCACGTGTATTCGTGCCTCGCGGCATCGCCTCTCCCAGAAGATGTCCGGCGAGGTTTTCGCTCAATGCTCGCCGTGAACCTCTTCGGCTACTACCTGGCGACGCCGGGCTTTGCCGAGCCGGATTGCACCAGATTGCTCGACGCGTTCGCCGCGCATCCTCAATGGCTCGAGGCAATACGCTGGCCGCCCAAGACGGCGTGGCTTAAAAGGCTTTTTCTCCGGACGCTCGGCGTCAGGAACACGGCGCGGCTTGTCGGCCGGCTCACATCATACAAGGGATTTCACAAACTGTCGAAATGAAGATTCTCTTTACAGGCGTTTATCCGCATCTCTACGGCGGTCTGGAGCGTTTCGCCGAGCGCGCCGCAGCCGCGCTTCGCGCGGCAGGGCACACGGTCGATGTCGTCGGCGATCCTCCGAGCGAACTTGACGACCGCGACTTCGTGCTCATGCAGAAGATTCCTCCAACAGTCGCGGATTTGAAGCGGCTCAAGTCGCGCTATGGCGAGAGGCTCCATTTCTACGCCCACGACCACGAGCTCTACTGTCTGCGGCGGCACTACTACGACCCGCTGAGGCGGCTGTGCGA
This sequence comes from Kiritimatiellia bacterium, assembly GCA_017965685.1. GTDB lineage: Bacteria > Verrucomicrobiota > Kiritimatiellia > RFP12 > UBA1067 > UBA1067. The sequence continues at coordinate 4,342 of JAGCPM010000077.1, forward strand.
CAGGACCTACTCGTTCTTCCCGTGCCGGGTATGCGCGGCTGTTACGCGGTCTTCATACCTGAAGCGCAACATCACGCGGCCATTGTGCGCATTCCTGGATGAAATGCGAGACGTGAAGGCGTTCGTTCCGGCGAAGTACATAAAAGACAATCTGGTCAAGAACGGCTTCCGGCCGGAGCGCGTCAAGGTGCTGTATCCTCTCTTCACGCATTCGTTCCGCGAAGAGGCGGCGGCGCATCGCTGGATGCCGGAGGGAAAATTGCGCATCCTCTTCATGGGCCAGTTGATAGCCGGGAAGGGCGCCGGGCTGCTCATCGAGGCCGCCCGCCTGATGAAGGTGCAGCGCACTTTGACGATAGCCGGCGCCGGGCGCGACGAGGAGAAACTGCGAAGCCGCTCGCCGGAGGGTGTCGATTTTCTCGGCTGGCAGGAGAATGCCCAGAGGTTCTTCAAGGATGCCGACGTGTGCGCGCTGCCTTCGCTTTGGAACGAGCCGTTCGGAACCGTGGGGGCGGAGGCTCTTTCGCATGGCGTCCCTGTCGTGACGTTCGATGTGGGCGGGCTTTCCGATTGGCTGGTGGACGGCCGCACGGGACTTTTCGCTAAGGCTCCCGACGGTGCGACGCGCGTTGCCGCGGCCCGGACACCGGCCGCCTTCGCCGCTGCGCTCGATGCCATCGCGGACAGTGCGCGCCTTGCGGAAATGGGCACCAACGCGCTCGATATCGTGGACCGGCTGTTCGATCCAGGCAACTTCATGAAGGAGCTGCTGCAATGGTAGGCGGCGATACTGTAAAGGTGTTCGTCTTTGTCGACGCGCTGGGCTGGGAACAGGTCGAGCGGTACGGATTTCTGCGCGATCTGCTGCCGAACAGGCGCAAGATAGAGATGCAGTTCGGCTACAGCTGCACGGCCATTCCCACGATTCTCACGGGCAAGCGCCCCTCCGAGCACGGACACCTTGCGTTCTACGACTACGCGCCCGGGAAAAGCCCCTTCAGAAAGATGCGCTTTCTCGCGCCGTTGCTGAAACCGCGCTCGTTCTGGAATCGCGGCCGCGTCCGCCACCAGCTTTCGAAGCTGATAAAGAAACTCTACGGCTTCACTGGATATTTCCAGCTCTACGGCGTGCCGGTGGAGCGGCTCCCGAAGCTGGACTATTGCGAAAAGACGGACCTTTTCGTTCCGGGCGGGCTTTCCCCCGTCAAGAACATTGCCGACGTCTGGGGCGAGCAGGGGCGCAGATACCACATATCCGACTGGCGGCTTTCCGAAGCGGAGAACTTCCGCATCGCCGCCGGCCTTTTCCGCAAAGGCGCCGTTGATCGCGCATTCGTCTATTCTGCCGCGTTCGACGCTCTGCAGCACGATAACGTTGGGCGCGACGAAGTGTTGGGACCGAAGGTTGAAAAGTATGCCGATTCGATCCGCGCGCTCCACTCCGCGCTCGTGGAGGGGGGACGTCCTTTCGAACTGACAGTGTTCTCGGATCATGGCATGACGCCACTTTGCGGAACGGTTGACGCGCCGGCGGTACTCGCGAAGACGGGACTCGTCTGGGGCGAAGACTATGCGAGCGCGATCGACTCTACGATGGCGCGGTTCTGGTGGCTGACGCCGGATGCAGAGGCGAAAGTGAAATTGGCTTTCACCGGTTTCCCGGGACGCTGGCTGACGGAAGATGAAATGCGTCATCACGGCATCTGGCGCGACGACCACAAGTTCGGAGACGCAATGTTCCTCGCCGATGTGGGCGTGCAGTTCTGCCCGAGCGACATGGGTGTGAAGCCCTTGAACGGCATGCACGGCTTCGACCCTGTTGACAAGGATTCCTGCGCGGCCTGGCTGTCGACGGTTCCCGTTCCAGAAAACGTCAGCCGCGTTTGCGACTATTTCTCGACAATGACCGCACTTTGATCCGGACGGAGGCAAACCATGACGGCCATTAAACGGTTGACGATATTGCTGGCGGTGCTGATGACTCTGCCGTTGATTGCCACGGCTGGTGACGGCGGCGAAATCCGCGCGATGATGATAAAACTCGGCAACAACCTGCACGCCGAGCCGCTGAGCCCTGATTACGTGCCGGTCACGCACCGCCAGAAAGAACGCGCGCTTTCGGATGAACTCCGTTTCGACGAATCCGTCTGGCGGGAAGTCACGGAGCGAATGGCCGAGAAGGGTATGAACATGGTCGTCCTTGCGCTTGGCGAAGGCATAGAGTATCCAAGCCATCCGGAACTTGCGGTGAAAGGTTCTTGGAGCACCGGAAAACTCAGAGCCGAACTGAAGCGCTTGCGCGAACTTGGCCTTGAACCGATTCCGAAACTGAACTTCTCGACGACCCATGACACATGGCTCA
>JAGCPM010000078.1 GCA_017965685.1 Kiritimatiellia bacterium
CCGCCCGATCTCGATATTGACCGTTATCTCGTCAGAATCGCTTGAACTCGAACCCGAGCTCGGCGCGGGACGGTTCACGTTCATCTTCGAGTAAAGGTCTTCCTGCTTGATCGTGACGACAAAGAAGATGATGAGCTCGAACACCACGTCGATCATCGGCGTCATGTCAAGGGCCGGATTCTCCTGAGGTCTTCTGCCCATATCAGTGCCTCACTCTCTTCAAGCGTTTTCTCTCGTTCGTCTTGTCCTCGGCGATGGCCATGAACGAAAGCTTCCATATCTTCGCCTTCGTGCAAGCGTCCATTACCTTCTGGACTGCGGCGTGCGGCGTCTCGAAGTCGGCGCGGATGAGCACGGGAAACTCGCGGTGGAGCTTGTCGTACTTGGCCTTCACCCTCTTGTAGACGTCGTCCGGAGTGAGAGTCACGTCGCCCATGGAGATTCGACCTTTTTTGTTCACGTCGATCTGCATGTGCTCAGGCGGCAACTCGTCCGGGGTCAGCACCGTGCCGTGCTGGCCGTCCTCCAGCTCTATCGTCTCGTCCTTCCTCTGCGCTTCCGTCAGGGTCACGACGAAGAAGATGATGAGTTCGAACACGACGTCGATCATCGGCGTCATGTCGAGAGCTGGATTTTCCTGCGGCCTTCTGCCCATTTGGTTTCTCTCCGGGCTGATCCGCTTAGGCTTCTTCGGCCACGGCCTCTTCGCCGCCGTCTACCGAAACGTTCCTCAAGCCGTTGAGGAACTCCATCGTCACGGCGGTCATCCTGAGGATGAGGCGGTTGGTCTTGTTCCTGAGCGAGTAGAACGCCGTAATGGAGGGGATGGAGACCACAAGACCGCCGGCCGTCGTCCAGAGAGCCTGGCCGATCGAGCTCGCGAGGGCCGCCGCGTCTCCGGCGCCGCCCGAGGCGAGGGCCTGGAACGTCAGAATCATTCCCTGCACCGTTCCGAGAAGGCCGAGCGACGGGCCAAGGTTTCCGCAGACCGAAACCCAGTTGAGCCGCTGCATCAGTTTCTCCTGCTCGAGGTCAGAAGCCGCGTTCACCGCCTCCTGGATGACGTCAAAGCCTTCCTCGACGTGCTGGAACGCCGCCATCAGTATGTTGGCCATCGCGGAAGGCGTGTTCTGGCAAGCCTCCATCGCCGCGACGATGTCGCCCTCGCTCATCGCCTTCTGTATCTGGTCGATGAGGCGGTTGGGCATGAGCTTCTCCGGCTTGGTGATGATGATGCAGTCGATGGCGAAGTACATCGCGAGGATGCCGTCGCCGAATAGCGCGAACCAGAGGAGCATTCCGACCGTGCCTGAACCGAACACGATATCGTAGAAGCCGCCGCCCTTGGAGGACGGTGCCGCCGCATTCTGCGAAACGGCATTGCCGCTTTCGTCGGTGAGTTCCTGTCCGAACGAACTGAGCGCCGCCACAGGTGCCGCGCAGGTTCCGGCGACTATCGCCATTGCCATCAGTGTCTTGCTGAGCTTTTTCATTTTTCGTTTTTCCTTGGGGTTGGTTATTGTGTTGAAACTGTCGTTGTCAGAGAGCCTTCGCCTGGGTCCTCATTCCCTCCGCGCGCGCGGCCATGCCGATCTTCTCGAAGCACTGCGCGGCCTTGTTCATTGCCATGCGCCTCGCGTCCCTGCAGGGCTCGTCGTTGTACATGAGCGCCACCCTGAGGTACGCATCGGTCAGTGCCTGGCGGTAGACGTCCTGGCTGTCGCCGCCTGCGGCGAGAAGCATGTCGCCCCTCATCACGAGCGCATAGGCGCTGGAGGCTCTGTCGCCGGAACTCGCCGCCTTCCTGAGGCAGTTCTCAAGCTGCGGCATCTTGCCGAGTTGCAGCAACGCCTGCCAGTAGGCCGGCGCGAGGTCGCCGGTCCACGCCGCGGACTTGTCCTCGGCTATGATGCCTGTCGCGGTATCGTAAGCCTTCTGCGCCTGTCCGGCCGCAATGTACGCCTCCACAAGATACCTGCCCGCAGGCTTGTCCCAGACGAGCATCTTGTAGTCCTGCACGATTTTCGTCAAGGGGGCGATCGCCGCCTTGCCATTGCCCGACTGCACCATCTCCACCGCCTTCTCGTATCCGGGCGGAACGGGAATGTCGAGTGCTGTCACGGTGTCTATCGGATATTCCGCGCTGACGTCGGTCTTGCCCTTCTTCATCGTCAGGAGATACGACTTCGTGCGGGCCTGCCACTTGATTTCGCCCTTCTTCGTGTCGTTCGCCGTCGATATCGTGCCCTGGATCGCCCAGACTTGGGTCGACGCCATCATTGCGACTATGGTTGCGATTGCGAGTTTGTTCATTTTTATTCTCCTTCGGAAACTTGTTCGGATGCCGACTCTTCCGCCTGCGGTGCCTCTTCGGCGGCAGGCGGAGCTTCCGCCGCCCCGGCGTTGGGATTGGCAGCCGCCGCCGATTTCGCCCTGTTCACGCAGTTGACAAACTCAGTCCTCGCCTTGCCGTTCGGGAAGTATTCGAGATACTCGTTGCCGAACTTCATAACGCGGTCGGCCTGCTCGTCCCCGAGACGCGAAAAAAGCGGGACCATCGTCGCATAGCACCTTTCGAGGTTCGCCAGTTCGCCTGCGGACATCTTGTCGATCGGATGCTCGGGCGTCGGGCTTCTTGTCTGCAGAAACGCCTGCAGCTTCGCCGCCGCCGTGGCGCAAGTCTCCTGCGCCTGCTCTTTGAGCTCCATCGCGTCCTCAGCCTTCATGAGGACATTCGCCAAGTCGTTGGAAATGTAAAACTTGTCGGCCTCAATCTGCCCCGTGATGCGCGGCTTGCGGTTGATGGCCTCCTCCATCTGCGCCGTAAGCGTCGGCAGGCTCGCGCCGATCTTTGTGAAAAGATTTGGGATCA
>JAGCPM010000079.1 GCA_017965685.1 Kiritimatiellia bacterium
CGACGGGCATGGTTGCGGATGCCGTGACGGCCTTGGACGAGCGCCGCATGCGACGCGAAGCGGACGACCTCGCCAATCACTACATGGACGAGATGGACGGCTTGAACACCCTTGGAACGCAGAATCCGGACGGATCGCATTCGCCCGGATGGATGCAGGAAACTCCGGAGGACACACAAAAGTGGATCGACCGCAACTCCCAAGAGCGCAACAAGGTGTGGAAGCGGCTCACAAAGAACGTTGACGGACGTGTCGCGGAAATGGCGAACCGGCGGCTTGCGGGCTACAATCTTTCGCTGCGCAACACATGGCGCAGCCATGCGGCGAAGATCGAGCGCGGTAAAGATCTCCAGACGGCCGCCGCGACGCTGCAAAGAAGCGTAGCGGGCGTGGTAAATCACCAGTTCACTGACGGTCCCGACGAAGCGACGGCCCAAGCGCTCTTGATGGACGATCTCAAGACGGCAGTGGAAAGACACCTGGACGCGCAGGGCATAACTTCTCCGGAGGCCAGAGCCCGGTTCGAGGCCGATACGGCCGCTAACATCGTCAAGGACCGTTTCGAGCGATCGCTCAAGGCGCAGGCGGCGCACACGGCGGAAATTCCGCCCGCCGACGCGGAGAGGTATTTCGATGCGATGGAAAAGAGCCTCGAAAGCGGCGACATGGCCGATTTGTTCGTCCCGGATGCCAACAACGAACTGGAAGGCGAGACGGTCAACCATCTGAAGACGTGGCTGAAGGAAGACGGACGCGATCTGGAACCGCTGCGCCGCGACTGCCTCGATCGCCTGCGCGCCACGCGTGAAAACGTCAGAGCCGGGCAGATGCGCCGCGTGAAGGATCTCGTCGGAACGCTGATCGCCCGTTCGGCCGACCCCGAGGCCAATGCGAACACCACGCTGAAAGACATGGACGAAGCAGCGGCGAAGTTGAAAGAGTGGAGCGGGGGATTGCCGGACGACAATCCCGTCGGCGCGTCCATCGCACGGGAAAAGGCGCGGCTTGACGGCGCGGCCGATTCGTTCGCCGGACAACTCATCCTCAAAGACCATCTCAAGAATTTGCAGAGCGATCCGGAAGCGAAGATCGGACCGTTCCCGGAGGGTTCGCGCCAGGCGCGTCTCGCGCCTCAAGTCCAGGAGATGTTCGACCGGCAGATGGAGCCGGCATACGCCCAGGCGCGAAGGGAAAACGCCGACAACCTCAAGGCGTACGCCGTCCTGTGCGCGGCGGAGCCGGCCAAGTTCCGCGATGCAGTCTACAAGGCCGCGCTTGGCGGCGACATAACACTCAAGGACTATCTCGATATAAACAAGTACTTCGATTCCGCCTGGACGAAAGGCTTCGGGAACGGCAACCAATCTCCCGCGCAGCTTGCCGCGCAGGATATGGTCTCCGAGCTGAAGAAAGTGTTTCCTGACGCGAATATCGACGGAGCCTTCAAATGGGACAAGTCATCCGGACGTCTGGAGCTCGAGAAGGGCACGAAATATAAAGGCTTCGGGTATAAGCCGAAAGGCAACTGGTTCCGGACGACGACCGTAGGCCCGGAGTTGGTGCGCGACCTTCTTGTCGCGGCGTCCGACTTCGCGCGCTACGACGGCGAGAATCTGGGCTACGACCCGATAACGAAGTCCACGGACACGGATTGCTTCGGCGACAAGATCGACAAGGAGAAACCCTTCAACGCCCGCGATTACTTCCGCAAGTTCCTCTGGTGGATGAAGGATGGACAGGAGTGCGCCGAGTCATCCGAAGCGGTTTTGAACTTTTCAGCCGCCGCACATGATTTTGGCGAATCCTTCAATGGACTACGCAGGCAGAACGCCGACGCCGTTCGCGAGAAGGAAGTAAAGCGATCGCGCGAGATACGCTATCGGAAACCGCCCGCCGGAACGGCAACGGCTAAGTAAAGTGATTTTCCAAGGAGACCAGACAATGAATGAAAGAGGCTTTCTGACTTTGCCCGATCCGGTCGAGGCGGCGCGCAACGCGGCGCTGAACGTTCCGGAGAACGCCACCGACACGCAGTTGCGCGTCAGGGCGAAAACGATGAGCGAAGGTTTTGCGCTTGCGACCGCCATCGCGAATCTGGGCGACCAATATCTGAAGGACGCGAACACTCCGGAAGGGCAAAAAGACGCCCGCGCCCGTGCACACGCCGACGCGATAAACATGCTCGCAACCGGACGCCACGACTACGAAGGCAAGGCGTGGACGGATGACCACAAAGGCTTCAAGACCGGGCAGGAGTATTTCAGCCATATGCGGGGACTAGTGCTCGGCGCAAACCCTCTCACGGAAGACTACCGCGCATATCTCGCGGCGGACGAGGAGGAGCGCGACCGCCTGGCCGCCGAAGACGAGAAACTTTTCGACAAGGCCGTCCGTGCCGGAGGCGACGTCGTTTCCGCGCTACAGAATCATTTCGGGACCGCCGCGCTGTCGGACGAGGAGATGCGCGCGGCTCCGGAAGACATACGCTCCGCCGGAAACATTCTCGCCGAACGCGATGCGCGCAGAAAACGCGCCAGAGCCACGGCCGACCCGCTCGGGATGGCGGCTACCTCCTCTGCCCAGCCTTACGAGGCGCCGGAAGGGCTGGACGAGGCCGAAAAGAGCGTTTCCGAATGGCGTGATGTGAGGCGCAGGGCCGGTATCCGCGCCAAGTACGAGGCCAAACTCATGCGCAAGAACGCGGGCGTTCTGCTCGCGACGATGCTTCCGATGCTAAAGAGCGAGAACGCCCAGCTCTGCGCAAAGGCGATTCTCGACTCTCCGGACAACGCACTGCCCGAGCATCTGTACGACCGCTTCCGGAATCTTGACGACGACGAAAAGGCGATTCTTGGGCGCGTGCGCTCGATGATGAAACCCGCCACTCCCGGCGGCTTCTGGAATACGATCGGCGACATGGGCGCGGGAGCCGCAAATGTCGGCGCGAGCATTATTGCTGCTCCGTACCGCTTCAGCAACAAGCTGGCCACGAATTACTTTCTGGGCGATTATGGCTTCGACGTAAACAAGATAGCGCGCGACCGTCAGGCGCTCTACGAGGTGACGGGC
>JAGCPM010000080.1 GCA_017965685.1 Kiritimatiellia bacterium
GCGCGAAACGGAACGAGCCTGCCACTGGCTTGACAAGTCCGAGAAGAGTCTTGAGAAGTGTGGTCTTTCCGCATCCGTTCGGACCCACAACCACCACGTAGTCGCCTTTGCCGATGGAAAACGAAACGCCTTTCGAGACAGCCTTGCCGCCATATCCGATGGCGAGATTTTCGACTTCAAGAACCATGTGTCATTCCTCGCTATCCGTTTTCTGGAGTTCTTCAAGGGCAAGGGAGGCTTCTTCCCAGTCGGAGGTGTAGCGATCTATCTCGAACTGGAGCGTGCGCACCAGACGATTCACCTTTTCGAAATCCGTGGCGGGAGTCGGGTTGAAAAGTTCCGCGCTTGCAGCATCGAGATCTTTCTGCAGGGCGTCGATTTTGTTTTCCGCCTTGGCGATGCGCGCTTTGAGTTCTTTTACGCGCGGCGCGATCTTCGCGCGTTCGGCGGCGCGCTGGCGGCGAAGCTCCTTGGGAGAATCGGCCTGCGGCTTGCGCTCGACCGGATCCGGACGCGAATCGGCTTCCCCGCCTTTCGTCTTTTCGAGATAGTAGTCGTAGCCGCCGGGGAACTGGCGGATGCCCTTGCGCGTGATTTCGATGACGCTCGTGGCGACGGCGCGCACGAAGTCGATGTCGTGCGAGACGAGGAGTATCGTGCCCGTGTATTTCCGGAGCGCCTCCTGCAAAAGCCGGCGCCCGTCAAGATCGAGGTGGGTCGTGGGTTCGTCGAGAAGAAGGAAGTTCGGTTTTGCCAGAAAGAGGCGCAGAAAAGCGAGGCGTATCTTCTCGCCGCCGGAAAGCACCCCGGCCGGCTTTTCGACATCGTTCTGGTCGAACCCGAAGGCGCCGAGCTGATTCCTGAAATCCTTCTCCGGCCCGCCGCCGTTCGCGTCCCACACGTTTTTCGCATTGCGGTACACGGAAAGGTCGGGCGGTATCGTTTCGGCGAATTCCTGACTGAGGTAGCCGGTTACGACATTGTGTCCGATAACGGCCTTGCCTTCTACGGGCTGGCGAGTGCCGGCCACGATGCGCATGAGGGTTGTCTTGCCGAGACCGTTATATCCCACAAGCGCCACCTTGTCGCCGCGCGTTACGTTGAAGTCCAGATTGCGGAAGACGAACCGGCCCGGTTCGTAGCCGAAGCCGAGTTTTTCGGCCCTGAACATCTCTATTCCGCTGGGCGGCGGCTCGGCCAGGCGAAGGCGGCCCGAATTGCCATAGCGCTTTGGCAGGACGATCTTCTGTTCGTCGAGCTTGTCGATTATCTTCTGGCGGCTCTGGGCCTGCGCCGCCTTTGTCGCCTGCGCGCGGAAACGGTCGACGAAACGCTGCAGTTGTTCGCGGTGGCGGTCTTGGTTTTCCTTTGCCGCCTTGAGGTGGCGGTAGCGGACTTCGCGCTCTTCGAGGTACCAGTCGAGCCCGCCTTCGTAGCGCGTGACGGTTCCGCCGTCCACCTCGACCGTGATGCCGGTGAGGGTCCTCAGAAGATAGCGGTCGTGGGAGATGAGCATCAAGGTTCCGTCGAACGCCTTCAGGAATTTCTGCAGCCACTCCACGGCGGGAAGGTCGAGATAGTTGGAAGGCTCGTCCAGCAGAAGCAAGTCCGGCTTCGAGGCGAGCACCCGTGAAAGTTCCGCCCTCATTCGCCAGCCACCGGAAAAGGACGCGAACGGGCGCGAGAAATCCTCTACGGAAAAGCCGAGGCCGCCAAGGGCCACCTTGACACGCGTTTCTATGTCGTAGCCGCCGAGATGCTCGAACTTCGCCTGCAGTTCGCCATAGCGCTTCATCTTCGCCGGGTCCGAAAGGTCCTGCTCGAGTTCAAGCATCTCCTCCTCGATGGCGGAAAGTTCCGGCACCGCGCCAAGCGCAAACTCGAGAAGGCTCAGGTCCGATTCGGGATTCTGGCGGGTTGCGCCTATCCTAGGCGAAGATTCGATTATGAGTTCGCCCGAATCAGTGCCGATCTCGCCGAGGATTATTCTGAACAGGGTCGATTTGCCGGAGCCGTTCGGTCCGACTATTCCCACCCTGTCGCCCTTGTTCACGCGGAACGTGACGCCGGAAAGTACGTTTTGGTGTCCGTAGTGGACGGATATGCCGCGGAAATCAAGCATCGAAGAATCCCATGGGTTCGTCCTGCGAAAGGACGATGCGGCGGATGTCTGCGCGGCCCATTTCGGCCAGGGTTGCGTCGAGGACGGCGAGGGCGAGGTTTTTCTCGTTGCATTCGCCGGACATGTGGCCCATGAGGAGGGTCTTGAGGTTCGGCGAGGCGAAGCGGCGTACGAGGGCGGAGGCGTCATAGTTGCTGAGGTGACCGCGCTGTCCGCAGATGCGCTGCTTGAGGTGCGGCGGGCGGGAGCTTTCCATCAGCATTCCGGGGTCGTGGTTGAATTCAAGCGTCGCCATGTCGGCAAGAGCGAGATGGCAGCCGATTGCATCCAGCCCCACTCCCAGGTCGCAACAGTGGAAGTAGGTTTTGCCGTCGGCCTTGACGATGAAGCCCACCGGATCGGCGGCGTCGTGCGGTATGGGAAAGGCGCTGACGGCAAAGGGTCCGATTTCGAATTCCTGAGTGTTCTCGAAATAGCGGAAGGCGTCCCCGAGCCTGTCGCTGCGGCGTGTGGCGAGGGCGGTCATCGCGTTCGCGTAGACGGGAACTTCCGGGTGCTTGCCATGGAATGCCGCAAGGCCAAATACGTGGTCGGCGTGGTCGTGCGTAAGGAGTATGGCGGCGATCGAATCGAGGTCGATGCCGAGAACGGCCGCGCGCCGCAGCGTTTCCCTGTGGGAGAGGCCGTCATCAATCATAATGCGGCATCCTTGCGACTCCACGATGTACGCGTTGCCGCCGGAACCCGAAGCGAGCGAGGCTATCCTCATTTCCTCCCGAAGGCCCTGTGCGCAATATCCTTGCGGAAGAACATGCCGTCGAAGGATATTCCGGCAACGGCCTTGTAGGCGTTATCCACCGCTTCGCGTAGCGTGGGACCGATGCCTGTCGCGGAAAAGACGCGTCCGCCGGAAGTCACGATGGCGCCGTCTTCGCGGCGCCTGGTGCCGCAATGGAAGACGATGGATTTTGCGGTTTCGCCCGTGTCCGCGGAACCGGCGAACGAGACCGGCCTGCCCTTTTCGTAATGGCCGGGATAGCCTCCGGAAGCGACGATCACGGTCGCGGCGCAATCTGGCTTGACAATGATATCGGAATCTTTCAGGCAGCCCGTGGCGGCGTGGAGAAGCACGGTCGCGAAATCGCCGCCGAGCCTTGGAAGCACGGCCTCGGTTTCAGGATCGCCGAAGCGCGCGTTGAACTCCACCACGTTCACGGTGGAGCCGCTTTTCGCGAGGGGGCCGCTCGGGTTGGAGTTTGCGTCGTTCACCATCAGCCCGGCGTATAGGATTCCGCGATACGTTATGCCGCGCCTTTTCAGTTCGCGGATCACGGGCATGACGATCTTTTCCTTGATAAGCGCAAGTTTGTCTCCTGTGACGACCGGCGCGGGCGAATACGCGCCCATGCCGCCCGTATTGGGACCCTTATCGCCATCGAAGGCGCGCTTGTGGTCCTGGCTCGACGGCAGCAGAACGGCGTTTTCGCCATCTGTCATCGCAAGGATGGAGCACTCTTCGCCGTGCAGGAATTCCTCGATCAAGACTTCCGCGCCGGCCGCGCCGAATCTGCCGGCGACAAGCATGTCGTCTATCGCAGCCTCGGCGTCGGCGAGGGACTCGGCCACCACGACGCCCTTTCCCGCGGCGAGGCCGTCCGCCTTGATCACCACGGGCAGACCGTATTCCTTGAGGGCCGCCTTGGCTTTCGCGGCATCGGTGAATGTAGCCGCCTTTCCCGTAGGCACTCCGGCCGCTTCCATTATCTCTTTCGCGAAACGCTTCGATCCCTCGATTCTGGCGCCTGCGGCCACCGGGCCGAACACGGGAATGCCGATGGAAAGAAGCGCGTCGGCGAGGCCCTTGACTAGAGGCGCCTCCGGCCCGGCCACGACAAGGTCGGGAGAATTTTCGCGCGCCCACTTCACGAGGGCGGGAATGTCTTCGGAGCCGATCGGCAGGCTAGTGGCGACGCTTTCGGTCCCGGCGTTTCCGGGCGCAATGAAAAGTTCGTGCTTTGCCTCGTCCTGCGCAAGGCGCCATGCTATGGCATGCTCGCGGCCGCCGCCGCCAACGACAAGTATCTTCATTTTGACTACTTCCTCGGTACTATGATTTTCTGTCCTACGCGAATCATGTCGCCATTGAGGGAATTCATCTCCCTCAAGGTCGCGACCTTCGTGCCGAACGCCTGCGCTATGAGAGTGAGCGAATCGCCCGGCTGCACGACGTATTCGCGGACGGGGCCGTCGTAGGATGACGCGGCCGACCGCTGCGCCTCCCGCACGGCGGCGGCGTTTTGCGCCAGCTTGGCGTCGATGGAAGCCTGATTCGCCTTGTTTATCTCTAAGACCTTTCCGGTGAGCTCCTTCACGATTTCGGCGCGCATGTTCTGCATCTCGCGCCGGAGGGAAGCGATTTCGGCGCGGAGCGATTCGATATCGGACTTCACCGCGCCGAGCTCCCCTTTGCCGCCCTCTATCCTGGAAAGTCTCGCGGCGAGAGAATCGTGATTTGATTCAAGCACCTCAAGCGCGCCGTTGATGCGCTGCAATTCGGCATACGCCTGCTTGCGGACGAAAGAGTCGCTCCCCTCCGCGCCAAAGGCGGCAAGGGAAATTAAGAATGAAGAATGAAGAATGAAAAATGAAAAATGGCGGAGAGGGCTTGCGCCCCCGAAGCCTTTTTTCACCATTGCATTGTCCATCCTTGTCTTTTCGTTTTTCATCTTATGTTCCTCCGTTCTCAATTCTTCATTTTCACATCGCCCATAGCAAAAGCCATGCAATGCCCAGTATCGCCGACACCACGAGAAAACGGTCTTGCCGCTCCTCGCGCTCCTGCTGGGTTATGGTTCGGCCGAAGGCGGACATCCCGCCGCCGGAAATGTAGCGGTAAAGCCTTTCGCGTGCGGTGCGCGCGGCGGATTCCAGCCGCCACCGGGCCTTTGACCGCGTGTAGGGGTGCTCTGCCCGCACCAGACTTGTGGGAATCCTGACCATCGCCGTCACGGAAGTTTTATCTTCTGCCCCGCCCTTATGTGGCCGTCGTTGGAGATCGTGGCGCGGTTGGCCTCCTGGATTTCCTTCCACGCGCTCCTTGTGCCGTAGAAGCGCACCGCAATCTTCATGAGGGTGTCATCCTCCTGGACGATATAGAATTCGGGCTTTTCCTCCAGTAGCGGCTTCTTGTCGCCGCCCGTGTTCTGCGGGCGCGCGAAGAGTTCCGCGACTCTTGTCGGGTTGGCCTTCTCCGCTTCGGTCTGCGGAGCGAGCAGCGAAGGCCCCGACTCCTGGTCGGCATCCTGCTCGTCGTTTATCGCGCGGGCGATGGCGAGATTTCCCTTGCGGTCGAGAGAGCGCTCTTCTTCTGGCAGAATTCCCGCGAGGGAAATCTTTCTGGCCTTGGCGGCAGGATCGTCGCCGGGATCGGCAATCGCCGCCAAATTTGGCGCGGAGCCTTCATCGTCGCCGTCGAGAATTGCGCGCACGCCGGAAAGTTTCGCCGGCGCGGCGGTTTCGTCCTCATTGTCAATGTCGATCGCGCGAACGGCGCGGCGGATGCGGGAATTTTCCTGTTCAAGGGTCTTGACACGCTTCTTGGCGGCCTCGAGTTCGGTCGCGAGCGCGGTCGACTTCTTGCGCTCCTCATCCAGAATCTTTCTGGTCTCGCCCAGCTCTATGGCGGTATCGTCGTTTTTGCTGGCGTATTCCATCGCGAGAAGTTTTTCGCACATGGCGGTGCGGTCCTTGGCGAGATCCACCTTGTCGCCGCTCTTTTCCTGGAGTATGAACTCGCGGTAGTTGCAGGCGGCGCCGAAGTAGTCTTTCCTGAAATCCTGCAGCAGGCATGCGAGATGGAATCGGGCGCTGGCGTTGGAGGGGTCGGCCCTGACGGTCTTCTCGAAACCTGCGATAGCGGCGTCGAGGCGGCCTGCCGTGTAGTCCGCGACTGCGGCCTTGTATGCGGCGGAGGAACGCTCGTCCTTCAGTTCCTTGCGCTGCGTGTACTCGCAACCCGCCAGAGCGCAAAGAATGAAGAATGATGAATGAAGAATGAAGAATGCGCGGGCGTGTCGCGCAATGCACGCCAGGGAAACTTTTCGGTTTGATATTTCTTTTTCCATCTTATATTCCTCCGTTCTCAATTCTTCATTCTTCATTCTTAATTCTTAATTCTTCGCTTTCATTCGCGCCGTCTTTCTTTTTGTAGCTGGCGGCCTTTTCTCGTGGATTGGAGCGCTGCAGAGTCGGATCGATCTTGTTGAGTTCCTGCAGAGACGAAAGGCCGAAATGTTCAAGGAACAATGGCGTGGTGCCGTAGAGGAACGGGTGGCCTGGCAGTTCGGACTTTCCGACGAGCCGTATGAGCTGCAGGTCCATCAGGGTTTTTATGTTGGCCGTGACGTCCACTCCGCGGATATCCTCGACCTCGCTTTTCGTGACCGGCTGGCGGTATGCGATTATGGCCAGGGTCTCGAGCGATGCGCGACCGAGACGGCTGGGACGATCGAGCCTTAGCATGGCACGCACATAGCGTCCGCAGCTGGGGACGGTCTGCATTCTGTACGTTCCGTCCGTGCACACGAGCGAGAAGCCGCATTGCGCAACCTCTAGGGCCTTTTCGAGACCCTTGAGCGCTTCGCCTATCTCGCGCCCCGTGCAGGTGCGGTAGACGTCCATTATCTCGTTGTTCTCGCCGTCCTCCGGCGCGAGGGAGCGTATGGCGTCCCTCAGTTCATTGGCGGTCAGCGGATCCTGGCTCGCGAAAAGGAGCGAGCCGACGATCTCCTGCAGGCTGCCCGGCAGCGGTATCTTTGCCTCGTCACTCATAGTCGTCTGGCCTCTCAAGTGGTTTCTCGTCCGGTTCTTCGCGGGACGGCAGAATCGTTATTTCGTGGAACGCCGCGTTCTGGTAGACAATGACGCGGTGCTGTCTGAGAAGTTCGAGAAGCGCGAGGAAGGTGACGATGATCTCGCCCTTCGGTGCCTCCTCCGGAAACAGTTGCGTGAATGCGACTTGGCCGTCTCTCCGCGTCCGCTCGAGGACGTAGTCCATTTTGTCCGGCACGGAATAGCGGATGCCTTTCAGTTCCTCGTGCGGCACTTCGTTCGCGCGTGCGAGGACCTCCTGGAACGCCGTAAGCAGGTCGTACAGGTCGAGATTCGCGAGCGCGCCTTTGGCGTCTGCGGCGGTTTTTTCGAACTTCGGCCTTCCGCCGCCGTAGTCGAACGCGTTCGCTCTTTCGAGTTCCAAGCGCGAAAGCCTTTCCGCGGCGTCCTTGAACTTCTTGTACTCGACGAGCTGGCGAACGAGATCGAGGCGCGGATCGACCCATTCCTCCTCGCCATCCTCGCGCACGGCGCGCCTGTCGACAGGAAGCAGCATGCGCGACTTTATCATCATGAGAGTTGCCGCCATCACGATAAACTCGCCGGCGATGTCGAGGTTGAGCTCGCGCGCCTCGCTGATGAACTTCATGTATTCTGACGCAACGAGGTCTATCGGGATGTCGTAGATGTCGAGCTCTTCGCGGCGGATGAGATACAAGAGCAGATCGAGCGGCCCTTCAAACACGTCGAGCCTGACCTTGTAGTCGTCCGCGAAAAGCTGTTCCTGCGCCATCGTTCCCCAGCCCTAGAGCCCCACTGCCCTGCGCACCTTCTCCATTGTCGGCGCCGCCGCCGCACGCGCCTTCTTCGCGCCCTCCTGCAGGATGTCCTCCAGGGTGGAAACGTCCTTCGCGAGCGCCTCGCGCCTTTCCCTGAACGGGGCGAACAGCCGCGAGTACGCCTCGAGCAGCGCCTTCTTCGCGTGGCCATAGCCGTAGCCACCGCGCCTGAAATTCGCCGCCATTTCCTCCGCCTCCTCTTTCGTTGCAAAGAGCTTGTACAGCATGTATATCGTGTTGCCCTCCGGCTCTTTCGGCTCCTCCAGCGTCTTCGAGTCGGTGACGATTCCGGAAATCTTTTTCTTTATGGCGCCCATCGGCTCGAAAAGCTCTATCGTGTTGTGGTAGCTCTTCGACATCTTCTGCCCGTCGAGCCCGGGGATTGTCGCGACTGTATCGGGTATGTACGGCTCGGGGAGCGTGAATGTTTCGCCATAGGCGTTGTTGAACTTCTGGGCAAGGTCGCGCGTCACTTCGAGATGCTGCTTCTGGTCCTTCCCGACCGGCACGAGATTCGCCTGCATTATGAGTATGTCGGCGGCCATGAGGACGGGGTACGCGAAAAGGCCGTGGGTGGCGTCGAAGCCGTGGGCCA
>JAGCPM010000081.1 GCA_017965685.1 Kiritimatiellia bacterium
AGGATCGACTGATCGAGGTTTTCGACGACCGAGAACGACCAGTTGAATGTCATCAGCAACGTCAGCACCACGCAGGCGGGGAAGATGATCATTCCTGCCTTGAAGGCATACGCCTTGACTCTCGTCCATGTATGTATGACAATGCCCTTGAATGTCGGGAAGTGGTATGCCGGAAGTTCCATGACGAATGGAGCCGCCTCGCCCGCGAATGCCTTCGTCTTCTTCAACGCTATGCCGCCAAGGACGATTATCGCCACGCCTGCAAGGTCCATGAGCGCCGCGACAGACCACCATTCGCGGAAGAATATTGCCGTGAACATCGCGATTATCACCGTCTTCGCGCCGCAAGGCATGAAGGTGGCGAGGATTATCGTCATCCTCTGGTCACGCTTGTTCTCGATTGTTCGCGCCGCCATTACGGCAGGGACTCCGCACCCCTTGCCGACAAGCATCGGTATGAACGACTTGCCGCTAAGGCCGAAACCTCTGAAAAGACGGTCCATGATGAATGCGACGCGCGCCATGTAGCCGCAGTCCTCAAGGAACGCCAGGAAGAGGAACACGATCATGATCACCGGCACGAATCCAAGCACCGTGCAGACGCCGCCGACAATGCCGTCGTTGATCAGCGAGAACGCGAGTGTACCCTCCTCGATACCGGCCTTTTCGCAGAATTCGCCTATAAGGACCGATACTCCAGGCACCCATACGCCGAAATCGCCAGCTTCAGGCTCCTCGACTTCCTTCGCAGCGAGATAGCCGGCATAGTCGACTTCCCATTTCATTTCGTTGCCGTCGTCATCCTCGAGGATTTCGCCGGTTTCTTCGTCTTCGAGCCATGCGGTGGCCTTCACGCCCGCCGCTGCTTCCGGCGTGATGTTCCCGGGATTGTCGAACGCGGCCTCGAATACCTCTATCGACTTCTCCGCTTTTGCAAACTCTTCGCTGGCCGCGTCCCAATCCATCCCCTTGTACGCAGAGCCTTCCTTCGCGGATTCGTGCTGCGTGCATGGCAGGAACCAGCCGTCGCCCAAAAAGCCGTCGTTCGCCCAGTCCGTCAAGACCGTGCCGGGACCGCCTTCGGAAACCGCAAGCCAATACATCGCGAGCAACGACACTACGAACACGGGTATCGACAGGAAGCGGTTCGTGACAATGCGGTCGATCTTGTCGGAGAACGACGCCTTGTTGCGGCGCTTCTCGTTCTTCGTGAGAGCCTTGTCCATCAGATTCTTGATGAAGTCGTATCTCTGTGCGGTGATGATGGACTCCGCGTCGTCGTCAAGTTCGATTTCGCAGTCTTTGATGTGGCCCTCGACGTGTTCGAGCGTCTTGGGGTTCACCTTCATCTGCGCGATGGCGTCCTTGTCGCGTTCGAATATTTTGATCGCGCTCCAGCGGATGGACTTCTTGTCCACAGCGCCCTGCACCGATTCCTCTATATGTGCGAGCGCATGCTCTACCGAGCCCGTAAATACGTGCGGAACGACGCCCTTTCGGCCTTCTTTGGCGAAATCGAGCGCCATCTTCGCCGCTTCTGCGCAACCTTCGCCCCTCTGCGCGGAGATTCCGATCACCTTGCAGTTCAGCGTCTTCGCGATCTTTTCGAAGTCGATCTTGTCGCCGTTCTTCTTCACGAGGTCCATCATGTTCACCGCAACGACCATCGGGACGCCGAGCTCGGCGAGCTGCGTCGTCAGGTACAGATTGCGCTCGATGTTCGTTCCGTCAACAATGTTGATTATCGCGTCGGGCTTCTCTGTGACCAGGAAGTTGCGCGAAACCTTCTCTTCAAGGGAGTACGGCGAGAGCGAGTATATTCCGGGCAGGTCCTGGATTATCACATCTGGACGCCCCTTCAGGACGCCGTTCTTCTCTTCGACCGTCACGCCCGGCCAGTTGCCGACGTACTGGTGGGAGCCGGTGAGCTCGTTGAAGAGTGTCGTCTTGCCGGAGTTCGGATTGCCGGCGAGCGCAATCTTTATCTTTCTGTCCGCCATATTACCTGACCTCCACTTTTGCGGCCTCGTCCTTGCGGATTGAAAGCTCGTAGCCCCTGACCGTCAGTTCTATGGGATCGCCGAGCGGCGCGACCTTGCGCACCGTGACCTCGACGCCCTTCGTGAGCCCCATATCCATTATGCGACGCTTGACCGCTCCTTCTCCGAGGAGCCTGGCGACTGTCACCGTCTTTCCTTTTTCGACTTCGTTCAGTGTCATTTTGTTCTCCTTGTGAAATCAGATGGCCTGCACCATCACGTGGTGCGAGACGTCCTCGCCTATCGCTATGCGGCTGTCGTGAACGCCGAGTATCATATTCTCGCCGGACTTGTGCATCACCGTGAGTATCGCACCCGGGATTATCGCAAGCGCTCCCAGATGCTTGCGCATGCTTTCAGCGCCCGTGACCGCCGTCACGCGCACTTTCTCGCCCTCGTTTACCATTGCCAGAGGCATTTTCGCATCGTTCCTTTTTGTTTGTCTCGCCAAATTAGTTTAGCCTTTGCTAACCGACAGTGCGCAGTATATCAAATTCGCCTCGGTTAAGTCAAGGGGGTTTTTGAAAAAAGTTAGACGCGACCACAGGCTCTTATCTCGCCTAGGGGAATCTGGACGAAATCGCGCTCCTTCGCGCGTGGATGGGGCAGAGTAAGCTCAGGCGTATCCATCTCTATTCCGTCGAAATCGACAAGGTCTATGTCAATCGTGCGCGGGCCGTTCTTCATGATTCTTTTCCTGCCGAGCGCATCCTCGATCGAGTGCATCTCGCGGGAGAATTCAAAAGGCCCGAGGGTTGTCTCGAATATCGCGACCTGATTGAGAAACTTCATGTCCACGTATGCCGCCGGAACGTCCACGCCATCCGTCTCGATCACGCTGCTTTTCGCGACAAGGCGCGTCCCGGCGAGCGCGGAAAGCATGGCAATCGCCCTTTCAAGATATTCGCTTCTGGGCTCAATGTTCGATCCGAGCGAAACTACGGCTTTGTGCGGAGCCATGTCAGACGCGCCTCCTTGCAGTAGCAGCCATGGCTGAAGGAACCGCCACCGCAAGCGCGAAAGCGACCGCTCCTGTCGCGCCCTTCGCTATGGCCAGCCAAGGAATGCCGAAGCTTGGAGGCAGGCCCCATGAAGCCATGACGGCCCGTGTCGGGAAAGTGAAAAGCCACCCTGCAAGAGCGCCTAGAGCCGCCCCGAAGACGATTCCTCCGGCAGCCACCTTCAAAGCTTCTCCCGCCAATGCGGCCGCGAGCTGTCCGCGTGTGGCGCCGACAGTCCTCAAAACCCTGAATTCGCGCTTTCTCGCGTCTGCGGAAGCCACGATCATAGCTATGAACCCGAGCGATATGACGGCGATGAATATGAACGGGATGCGCGCCATCGAGCCAATGAGATCGTCTCCGTGCGATAGGGTGCCGTCCGCTATTTCGTCGCGCGAATGGAGCCGCACGGTATTCCCCGTGAGTTTCCCCTCGCGATTTGTGTCGTAAGCGCCGTCCAGAGCCTCGAGGATCCGCTTCTCGAGGATCCTTCCCGCCTCGAACACGCCGCCCGCCTCCTTCACGAGCTCAGGCTTGTAATCCACCCAAAGATGCGTCATCTTTACCATTTCCTGAGGACGCGGATCGCAAGCGGCAAGCGTATCGAAACTCACGAAGACGGGCCCGTCGGTATGCACAGGCATTCTGTTCAGTCCTCTCACCAGGCCCCTGCTCGTCACCATGTGCCAGTTTAAATCAACTATCCCGATGATATTCAGAGCTACCGCGAAACCTCTTCCGCAATCAAGCTCCAGAGTGTCGCCGACATCCAGCTTTCGCGCCCTCGCCATCATAGCCGTTATCACGCAGTTGTCGCCCTCATCAAGAAGCTTTGCGCATTCCTCGTAGGCGCCTTTTACGAACTTGAACCGCGGCAGACGGCTGCTCGCAAGAAGGAGCGCATTCCTGTACTGCTTCATCGGCGCTCCTCTGCCTCCGGCGGGCCTCGCATCGGCCTTCATCCCCTTTGGCGGCGGAAGCTCCTCCAGCGGCAGTATGTTCACTTGCAGAGGCTGGAGCTCCGTTATCGTCTCCACACCCTCGACGGATTCGAGCTTCTCAACATCAAAGCTGGAGATTCCGCCCGGCAGTATCGAAACAATGGCGTCCGGCCATTCCGGCGAAGGAATGAAGGCGCGCATGAGCGAGGAACCCCAGACCTCGACCGCGACGAACGCGCCGAAACCGAACGCGAACGAAATAAGCATTCCAAGATGGCGGCGCTTCGGCTCGCGCGCGCTCGCTGCTTCGAGAGGTTTTACGCCTAGCGCCTTTTTGAGCGAAACGAGCACGGAAACCATCGCTACCGCAATCGCAGCAAGCGCGCAAGGTGCAATAGTTCCCGCCGCGACCTTCGCGCCCATCGGGAAAAGCTCCCTGTCGCAAGCAACGTAGGCTTGGAGCGCGGCTACGGCGAAGGCGCACCCCAAGGCGAATCCCGCAAGCGTCAGACACGCCGCCTCGCGCATAACGTCCTTTACGACCATGCCCCTCGTGGCGCCAAGCACCCTCTCGATCGCTATCGAACGGCGTTTCGCTTCTATCGAAAGGAAAAGCGAATTCACGAGCAGGCACAGCGCGGTCAGCGCCGCCGCCCAGAGAAGAAGGACCTTCGCCCGGTCGAAATTGCGTCCGGCGTCGCTCGTGAACGCAGGCGCAAGACTTTCCGCAGTGAATGGCTCCAAAGGACGCCACTCCTCGTCTATCCCGGCGGCGACATTCTCCGGAACGAATATGTTTGGATACCCTCTGGCGGATCTATCCCAATCAAGCAGTTTCGCAATCTTCACCTTGTATGCGCCTTTGCGCCCGACGAGCGTAAGCTCGCTGCCTAGTTCTGGCGGAGAGAGACGTCGTTGCGCGAAAACGGATCTTGCAACCTCCACGCCTTCGATGCCAGGCTTGACGGCCAGTGTCGCCATCAGAGGCGGGCCCTGCATCACATGTCCATCGGGGCGGAAATCGAGTTGAAGGCTTGCCGTCGGCGTCCCTTCATCGACTATCATCGCCGTGAG
>JAGCPM010000082.1 GCA_017965685.1 Kiritimatiellia bacterium
GCTTCTCTTCGTTCAATTCGAGCTTGCCCAGACCCTTCGCTGTAGAACGGATCGCGATAAGAGTGTATCCAAAGCCGACGCCCATGTTGCGGAGCGTGGTGGAATCCGTGAGGTCGCGCTGCATGCGCGATATGGGGAGTTTCCGCGCCATGAAACCCAAGACCGCGTTCGCGAGGCCGAGGTTGCCCTCCGAGTTCTCGAAGTCGATCGGGTTAACCTTGTGCGGCATCGTCGAGGAGCCTATCTCGCCCTTGACGGTACGCTGCTTGAAATATCCCATTGACACGTACATCCAGACGTCCCTGTCGAAATCGAGTAGCACGGAGTTCCAGCGCGAGACGGCGTCGAAAAGCTCGGCGATTCCGTCATGGCTCTCGATCTGGGTTGTCAGGCGGTTCTGCCTCAAACCGAGGGACGCGATCACCTTCTTCGAGAGAGACTCCCAATCGACCTTTGGATACGCGGAAAGATGCGCATTGAAATTGCCTACCGCGCCGTTCATCTTCGCCGGCATCACTAGACGGTCAATTTCGGCGGCCTGCCTCTTGAGACGCTGCGAAACAACTGCGAACTCCTTGCCGACGGTTGTCGGCGAGGCTGGCTGGCCATGAGTGTGCGCGAGCATCGGAACGGCGGCGTATTCCTTCGCCATCGCCGCGATTTTCGCAGTCACATCGTCCATCGCGTCGCGCAGGATCTTCTTTCCGTCCCTCAGCATCAGCGCGTGGGACATGTTGTTGATGTCCTCGGAAGTGCAGCCGAAGTGGATGAACTCGCTCCTCGATCCGAGGCTCGTACCCTTGATTTTCTCCTTGAGAAAGTACTCTATCGCCTTGACGTCGTGGTTCGTCGTCTTCTCGATGTCCTTGACCCTTTGCGCGTCTTCCAGAGTGACATTCGCCGCGATGTCGCGGAGGAGTTTGCGCTCCTTCGCGTTCAGCGGCTTGCATTCCGCAATCTCCTTCGCGTCGCAGAGAGCCTCGAGCCACGCGCATTCCACGAGTATGCGCCGCTTCACCAGGCCGTATTCGGAAAATACGTCCCGGAATTCGCCGCACTTGCCCGCGTAGCGCCCGTCTATGGGCGAAATAGCCGTAAGAACAGAAAGTTCCATCATCCCTCTCCCTTAGACGGTCTTTATGGAAGCGTGGTATTCCTGGAGGCTCTTCACCTCGCCGGAACCGCTCATGGCCGCGCCGATTCCCTCGACCGCCGCAGTCGCCGCCGCGACTGTCGTGAGGTACGGCACGCGATACTTGATTGCCGCCTGCCTGATGCGCGAATCGTCGGCACGCGCGTCCCTGCGGCCGGAAGGAGTGTTGATGATGATCTTCACTTCGCGGTTCTTTATCGCGTCGAGAACGTCTGGACGTCCTTCACCGATCTTCGCAATGATGTCGCCCTTGACGCCCTTCGACCGCAGGAACTCGATCGTGCCTTCCGTGCCGATAACGGTGAAGCCGAGCTGCTCGAAGCGCTGCACGACCTGTATCACGTCGTCCGTCTTCTCGGAAAGCGAAACGAGTATCTTGCCGGGTTCTACGGGGAGCGGCGAAAGAGCCGCCTCCTGCGACTTGAAGTACGCTAGGCCGAACGTGTCCGCAAGGCCCAGAACCTCGCCCGTCGAGCGCATCTCAGGCCCGAGAACGGGATCGACCTCCGGGAACTTCTCGAACGGAAGCACCGCCTCCTTCACGCCATGGTACGGGATGATTTTCTTCCTGTCGAGACCCATGGACTTCACGGTCTCGCCCAGCATGAGGCGCGTAGCGATTCCGGCCATTTTCGTTCCGGCGACCTTCGATACGAGCGGCACGGTGAGCGACGCTCTCGGATTCGCTTCGATTCCGTACACCTTGCCGTTCTCGATCGCGAACTGCATGTTCATGAGGCCAACGACCCTGAGTTCGGCCGCGATCTTCCGCGTGTAGGAAAGTATCGTCGCCTTCGCATCTTCGGGAATCGTCACCGGCGGCAGGACGCACGCCGAATCGCCAGAGTGGATTCCCGCGAGCTCGACGTGCTGCATGATCGCCGGTATGACGATATCCTTTCCGTCGGAAAGCGCGTCGGCTTCGCATTCCATCGCGTGGCAGAGGAATCGGTCAAGGTATAGCGGACGCTCGGGCGTCACGCCGACGGCCTTGGCGACATACTCCTTGAGCATTATCTCGTCGTATATGACCTCCATGCCGCGCCCGCCAAGAACGAACGAGGGACGTATGATGAGAGGATAGCCGAGCTTTTCTGCGCACTTCATCGCGCCGTCAAGGTCGCTCGCCATCATCGACTCCGGCATCGGAATGCCGAGCTTGTCCATTATGGAGTGGAAGAGATCGCGATCTTCCGCATCGTCGATCGAATCGACGCTGGTGCCGAGAATCCTGCATCCGGCCTCTTCGAGTCCGCGCGCGATGTTGAGCGGAGTCTGGCCGCCGAACTGCACGATTATGCCTTCCGGCTTCTCGCTCTCGTATATCTGGAGCACGTCCTCGACAGTCACCGGCTCGAAGTAGAGCTTGTCGGAAGTGTCGTAGTCCGTGGAAACGGTTTCCGGATTGCAGTTTACGATAATCGTCTCGTAGCCCATTTCGCGCATCGCCATCGCGGCGTGGCAGCAGCAGTAGTCGAACTCGATGCCCTGGCCGATCCTGTTCGGGCCTCCGCCGAGAATCATGACCTTCTTCTTACCGGTGGTGACGGGCACTTCGTTGCGGTCGGAGCAGTAGGTCGAGTAGTAGTACTCTTTGCCCTCGACGCCGCTCACGGGCACTGCGTGCCACGTTTCGACGCAGCCGAGCGACTTCCTCTTCTCGCGGATCGCCTTCTCTTCCACGCCCAGTATCTGCGCGAGATACTTGTCGCTGAAGCCGTCCTTCTTCGCCTGCACAAGCATCGCGTCCGGCGGAATCGATCCTTTGTGCTTCAGAAGATCCTCTTCCTCTTCGACGAGCTCCCTCATCTGCTGCACGAAGTACGCCTTTACGCCGCAGGCCTTGAATATCTGCTCGTCCGTGGCGCCCTTCCTCACCGCCTCGTACATCTGGAAGTGCCGCTCCGAATTGGGGGTGGAAAGCATCTTCAGAAGCTCGTCAAGGCTCCTTTCATGGAAGTCCTTCGCGAAGCCGAGCCCCGCCCTTCCGCGCTCGAGCGCCCTGATCGCCTTCTGGAACGTCTCCTTGTAGTTCTTGCCGATGGACATGACCTCGCCCACCGCCTTCATCTGCGTGCCGAGCTTGTCCTCGACGCCCCTGAACTTCTCGAACGCCCACCTCGCGAACTTGAGCACGATGTAGTCGCCGGAAGGAGTGTACTTCTCGAGCGTTCCGTCCCTCCAGTACGGAATCTCGTCCATCGTCATTCCCGCCGCGAGCTTTGCCGAGACGAGCGCGATCGGGAAGCCCGTCGCCTTCGAGGCGAGCGCCGAAGAGCGGCTCGTCCTGGGATTGATTTCTATGATGACGACCCTGCCGGTCTTCGGGTCGTGCGCGAACTGCACGTTCGTGCCGCCGATGACGCCGATGGATTCGACGATCTTGAAGGCGTCCCTCTTCAGTCTTTCCTCGAGTTCCTTCGAAATCGTGAGGAACGGCGCGGCGCAATAGCTGTCTCCTGTATGCACGCCGACCGCGTCGATGTTCTCGATGAAGCAGACCGCGATCATCTGGTTCTTGGAGTCGCGAACTACCTCGACCTCGAGCTCTTCCCAGTTGAGTATCGACTCCTCGATGAGGCACTGCCTGGTGAGCGACGCGTCGAGCCCTCTCGCGCAGATGGTCCTGAGTTCCTCGACGTTGTAGCAGAATCCGCCGCCGGCTCCGCCCATCGTGTACGCGGGTCTTACGACGACCGGATAGCCGATTTCCTTCTCGACGAGCTCGACCGCCGCTTCGACCGAATGGACGATTCCCGACTTCGGCGTCTCTATGCCGAGCTTCGTCATCGTGGCTTTGAAGACTTCGCGGTCCTCGCCCCTCTCGATGGCGTCGAGGTTTAAGCCGATCACCTTCACGCCGTACTGGTCGAGTATGCCCTTCGTGGCCAGCGACATCGAAAGGTTGAGGCCCGTCTGTCCGCCAAGGTTCGGAAGTATCGCGTCCGGACGCTCCTTCTCGATGATCTGCTCGAGGCGCGCCTCGTTCAGCGGCTCGATGTAC
>JAGCPM010000083.1 GCA_017965685.1 Kiritimatiellia bacterium
CAACACCCCCAAACCACGGTGTTGAATTTACTATGTCAACGACTCCTGTAAGCGAATGTGGCGGCGCGGTTGCGCGAGGGAGGGGATTTTTGGTATACTATGCAATATGGGCCTTGAAAATACAAAAAGATCGGCAAGCGGCCTTGCGCTTGTGCCATTCGCCGTGTTTGCCGCGTTTTACGTGGGACTGTCGCTTTTCGCTTCCCACCTCGGATATGAAATGCCTTGGTACAAGGTTTCGATGCCGATCGCGTTTCTCGTGGCTTCGGCCGTGTCTCTTCTCATGGGGCGCCGCAAATTCGCCGAGAAAGTTGAAATATATGCGAGAGGGATGGGCGAACCCAATATAATGATAATGTGCCTCATCTTCATATTGGCGGGAGCGTTCGCGACAATAGCGAAGGGATCGGGAGCGGTTGATGCGGCCGTAACGATTGCGCAGGCGTTCGTGCCGAATCGTCTCATGGTCGCGGGAGTGTTCCTCGTCTCGTGCCTGATTTCGCTCGCCATAGGCACTTCGTGCGGCACGATAGCAGCGGTGACTCCGATCGCATTGGGCTTCGCCGGGCCGCTTGGCTTAAACCCTGCGCTTCTCATGGGCGCCGTGATCGGCGGTGCCATGTTTGGCGACAATATGTCCATGATCTCCGATACCACGATTGCCGCTACCAGGACCCAAGGGGTGAGAATGAAGGACAAGTTTCTGGTCAACGGCTTCATAGCGGCGCCTGCGGCGCTTGTCGCACTCTTCCTTTATGCGGCTTCGGGCTATGCCGCAGGGACAGTCGAAACTCCAGCATTGGCATGGCGGCATTTCGTTCTCGTGCTGCCTTACGTATTCGTGTTCGTTCTGGCGCTTGCGGGATTCAACGTAATGGTGCTTCTCTTTTCGGGGACACTGCTCTCGGCGGTCATAGGAGGAGTGCTGGGACGTTTCGCGTTCTTCGACATAATGGACCTTCTTGGCAAAGGAACGTTGGGAATGGGCGAAACCCTGATCGTCGCGCTCTTGGCGGGAGGGCTTTTTAAGTCGGTCCAGTCGAATGGCGGAATATTGTGGCTCACCGAGAAGATATCCAAAGCGATACGCGGGCCGCGCACCTGTGAGTTCGGCGTTTTTCTGCTTGTCTCGGCCATCAACTGCTTCACCGCCAACAATACGGTCGCGATTGTGATATCCGGTCCCATCGCAAAAGAGTGCGCCGACAAATTCGGAGCTGCTCCCGTGCGCGTCGCATCGGTTCTAGATACCGCCTCTTGCGTAGTTCAGGGGCTCATCCCTTATGGTGCGCAGATTCTGATCGCCATGGGTGTGGCCAAGGGCCTTGACATCTCTGTCGATACCGTTTCGCTTGTTTCGAGTCTTTATTACCAGCCGCTTTTGGCCATTGCGGTTTTTGGCTCGATGCTGTTGCACGGGCGGCGCAAGCACTCGACTGTCGAACTGATCCAGCAACAAGGAAACCGAGGAGTTGTTCCGCCATGCCACAGCCAATCAACATAAACAACGTTCCGTTAAACTACTTCATGCACGGCGTTGATGCCGCGCGGGAGGCACAGAACGCGCAAGCTCCAGGCAACGCGGGCGCCCAGATTGCGAATAACGGCATTGCGGACGAGGCAAATGTGCCCCAGCCCGGTCCCGCCGCGAGGATGGTGCAGCAGCTCGATGTGCTGCTCGTCAAGGCGGCGAAGGCCTCCACGCAGTCGCTCGACGGCAAGACGGTCAAGAATTCGCTTGAAAAGCTCGTGACCGACGGCGCTCTAGACAAGGATTCGCTGAAGCTCCTCGGAAAGACTGCAGACAAGGCCGCGAAGACTCTTAAGGCACTCGACAAGTTCATCGGAGCGCAACTCGCAGCCGCCATCAAGTCCGGTGCCGGGGAGCAGGGGTCTTTCGCCGAACTCGACTTGACGACCAAAGCCGGCAAGGCGATCAAGGCGGCGGTCGACGCGCAGAACGAGCTCTCTGACATGCTCGCGCAGCTCGACCGACAACTCGACACCCTGGAGCGCCACGATGCCGAAATGCGAGGGGCGGATCCCAATTACAAGGGCGTGGACCGCGAACTGCACAACGAAGTGGTGGAGTTGCGCCAGCTCTGCGACCGCCGCGTTGCGGAGATCGACGCGCTCGCCTTCCAGATGCACGATTTCGCTGTCCATCAGGCGGCGCATGGCAACAACGCAGATCCGAACATCGCGGCCATCCTCAAGGCCAAGGTGGACGACCTGCTGCCGCGCCAGGCGCTCGCCATGCACGGCACGGCCGACGCACTCGCCACGGTGAACGAGGAGATCACCGGCTCTCTGCGTCCTCTCGCCGAAAGGATCGACTCCTTCAAGCAGAATTCCAACGCCTCGATTGCGGGCGAGAACTTCCTTGCGCTCCAGAGCGACATCCGCACTATGAAGGCGGCCGTCGCCGACATCCGGGAGCACGGCATCCAGGTCGGAGGCGGGCGCATGATGGTCGCGAAGGACATCCTGAAGGCGCTCGAGAAGGAGGTGGCGCAGGCGGAGGAGCTCTTCAAGACGGCGCAACGCGACGTAAAGCAGCGCATGCTCGACAACTTCGTCAATACTGCGGACAAGCTCTTCCGCATGACCGACCCTGATGAGGCGCAGCTGCAGCGCGACGAGGGGGAGCACGCCGATACGCTCTTTGGCAAGCGCGACCTGTTTCTCGTGTCTCTTGCCGTGGTGAAGAACGCGGTGCTGGCGGAGAATCCCGATCAGAATGCGATCAACGAAGCCCTCAACACTTCGGCCACCATCGCGGATCAGCTCCTCGAAGCGACCTACAACATCACCGTTCCGCTCGGGTCGAGAGGCGAGGACGTGACGAAGTTCATAGGAACGGCGCAGGCCGCGCGCACGGTCGTGGCCAAGCTCGTGACGATGGCGCACTACATCCTCAATTCGGACCGTCTCTTCACCGGCAACGAGGCGATGAGCGTCTTCAAGGGCGAGCTGAGCGTGTCGTCGGTCGTAGAGAGCAGGGCGCGCGGCCTCAGGACGGAAGATGTCGATCCGGCGAACGAGGACGCAAACATCGAGAGTTCCAGGCTTCTTGGCGCGGGCAATGTGGGAACGGTCTATCTCCTGCGGCGCAGGGACGGCGCGGAGGTCGTGTTCAAGGGCGAAATGGAAAGCCGGACGGGGCTGAATACCGCCTGCGTCGGGAAAGGCGACTCCTACAAGAAGAACCAGCAGATCGTCAACCTCAACATCGCCACCAAGAACGCGGCGAACGCGCTTGGATGCGGCAATCTGATCGTGAACTACAAGGCCGGGACCCACGAAGGCACGTTCGGGTTCTTCATGGACAAGGCCAAGGGCCGTTGTGCGAAGGACCTCGCGGGCAAGGGCGGCAGCAAGACCGCCGAGGCAGGGCTCACCGGAAAGGAGATTTCCAATCTGGAGGCCGGCGAGCGCCGCCGGGTGAAGGGCGAGATCATGCGCCAGCTCAACCGCCTGCAGTGGCTCGACATCATTACAGGGCAGCTGGACCGCCACAGCGACAACTACTTCATCCACGTCGACCGCCAGACGCACAAGGTGACCGTCTCGGGCATCGACAACGACGCCTGCTATTCGAAATACCGCACGGGCGTCGGCACCTTCGCCCTCGATGCGAGCCGCAGCAGCCACTTCACCAGTGAGCTCGTCAAGGTCCTGCAGAATGCCGGCGTGCGCAATCCGGCAGACGAGGCGAAACGCCTTCTGCGGGAAGATCCGTCCATCACGCTACAGGGGAAGAGCATCACCGTCAACGCGCTCAAGGTCACGAGCAAGGCCATCCTTTCGGCGCTGGCGGAGACCACCGGCGCGAAGTCGATCGCTGTGCCGGACAAGATCGACCGCGACTTCTACAACCACCTGATGGAGCTCAAGAACAACCCTGACGCGCGCAAGGCATATCTCGATTCGCTCCGTCAGCGCATCGGCTCGGAGAATCTTGCGGCTGCCGAGGCGCGGCTCAATGACGTCATCGCCCATGCCGAGCGTCTTGAGGCGGAGCACAAGGTCGTGGAAGGGGAAGCGTGGGGGGACGAAACCACGCCACCCCGCAACTCGAGCTATGTCCAGATCGAACTTCCTGGCGGCAGGCACAAGAGCCTCAATCGTCAATCGTCCTTCGATGTGAACAACATTACCTGCCCGTCCTACTTCGCCCGCGACAAGATCGACCGGCTTTTCGGTTAATATGCGGTGTTGATTGACATAGTAAATGCAACACCCTCAAACCCAAGGTGTTGCATTTACTATGTCAAACGACTAACCCAAAAAAGTGGAAAATACCCCCTTGACGCGGAAAGCGCGGTTTTGGTATACTACGCACGTGTTCGTCACCTGCTCGGGTGGTGAAATTGGCAGACACGCATGCTTGAGGTGCATGTGGAGAGATCCTTGCGGGTTCGAGTCCCGCCCCGAGCACCAACATTTGAAGCAAAGGAACAAACGAAATG
Source organism: Kiritimatiellia bacterium (assembly GCA_017965685.1). Taxonomy (GTDB): domain Bacteria; phylum Verrucomicrobiota; class Kiritimatiellia; order RFP12; family UBA1067; genus UBA1067. The sequence continues at coordinate 4,473 of JAGCPM010000083.1, forward strand.
AAGATGACTTGGCAGCCCTCTAAGATAAAGAGGAAAAGGAAGATCGGCTACCGCGCCAGGACGGCGACCAAGGGCGGTCGCAAGGTTCTCGCGCGCCGTCGCGCAAAGGGACGCAAGCACCTGACGCAGGTCTAATTACGATGTCCACGCGGCTCCCGGGTTCGAAGTACAAAAGGGTCTTCGACCGGGGGCGTTCCGTAAAGGGGCGTCTCCTAGTCGTGTGGAAACATTCATCCAGCGACGCCGACCAACAGGCCGGCGTTGTCGTTTCCAAGAAAAGCTTTCACGATGCTGTGGACCGCAACAGGGCCAAGCGTCTTATGCGTGAGGCGTACAGGCTTCTGGTGAAGGAAGGGAAGGTGCCGGAGAAGGCGGAGTGGATTCTGATAGGCCGCTCGGCCATGGCGGGCAAGAAGTGCCAGGACGTCATGAAGGAGCTCGAGTGGGCGGTGAGGAAAATGGAGAACGGCAAATAATGAAAGCCCTCCTTATTCTGCTTGTCAAAGCCTATCAGATTACGCTGAGCCCGCTTTTTTCGGGATGTTGCCGGTTCGAGCCGAGTTGCTCCAATTACATGATAGAGGCATTGGAGAGGCATGGGGCGCTGAAAGGTGGCTGGTTGGGGCTTAAAAGGCTTCTCAGATGCCATCCTTTCGGGCTGCACGGCTACGATCCGGTGCCGCTGTGAAAATGGGATAATCAACAATGAAGGATTTCGGAGGTATCATATGAACAAGATGGAGAAGGCAATGGTGGTGCTGCTCGGGATTGCGCTCGGGTGGTACATATTCACGCAGAAGGGTGCTCAGAGTGCGCAGAGGGAAGAATCTGTGCAGCGTCCGGCCGTGGTCGCCAATTCCGTCCGGCCGGGGCCTGTCACTTCTGTCGCCTCTGCTGTGCCCGTAATCGCGCCGGAATTGCCTTCCGTGCCGGAGGAGGTTGTCACTCTTGAAAATGGCGAGCTGAGGCTCGAGCTTTCCACGTGGGGCGCTGTCGTCAAAAAGGCCACATTGAAGAAGTATGCACAGAAGGAAGGCGCGGTCGGCGAGGGGAATCCTCCGGTGGAGTTCGATTTTTCCGATTCGCCGCTTGGCCAACTCGGCGACGTTATAGAGACGTACGCGGTCGTTTCGAAGAGTGAAAGCGAGGTTGTTTTCTCGAATGGCGCGAGGACGCGCAAGGTGTCGCTCGGCGACAACTACCTCGTAACATACGAGGATTCGTTTATGGAGAAGGAAACGACCCTCTCGCTCGGCTCGATGACGATGGGCTCCAGCAAGAACGATCTTCTTTCGGTGGACAGCTGGGCGCAGAACGCCGGCAAGGGTAAAGAGGGCGTGATTCACCACTGTGAGGGTGACTCGCCGCTCAAGATCTATCTGGCGGGAGGGATTTCCGGCGGATGCAGTGGCTCGAAGAGGGCTGATGGACTGCCGAGGCGCGCCAAGGTCGAGTATCCGGGTCTGCAGAAGTGGGTCGCTCTCAAGAACCGCTTCTTCGTCACTGCGCTCGTTTCGTCGTCCGCGGTCAACAGAGGCTTTTCGGCCGTAATCGTCCGCGACACAACATCTTCCGTCTACAGGCCGGAGAGCGTCTCGGCCCGGATTGACATATCCAATCCCAGTGGACCTGGGGCCGTGAAGAGCGTGTTCTACATGGGGCCCAAGAAGCAGGCGCTACTGTGGAAGCTCGGGATGAAGGATGTAATGGAGTTCGGCATGTGGCGTTGGATATGCTATCCTCTCGTCTGGGTGCTGAACGTGTTCAATTCCGCGATACCAAACTATGGCGTTGCCATAATACTCCTTACCATACTGGTGCGCCTTCTTTTCTGGCCATTGACGCACAAGTCAACGGTGGGCATGAAGAAGATGCAGGAAATTCAGCCGCTCATGAAGGAGATACAGGCGAAGTACAAGGACAACCCGCAACGCATGCAGCAGGAGACCTTCGCCCTCTACCGCGAGCACAAGGTCAATCCGATGAGTTCGTGCCTGCCGATGCTGATACAGATACCGGTGTTCATAGCGCTATTCAACGTTCTGAGATCGGCGGTCGAGCTGCGGTATGCGCCGTTCCTTTGGATAGGCGACCTTTCCGAGCCGGAAGGGCTGTTTGCAGCGTGGTTCCCGTTCGGCGGGCTGAACATATTGCCTATACTGATGGCGGCGACGATGGCGCTACAGTCGTACCTCACGCCTTCGACCGGGGACAGGAAGCAACAGCAGATGATGATGGTGATGATGCCTGTCATGATGTTAGTGATGTTCTACTCGTTCCCGTCGGCACTGTCGCTATACTGGACACTTTCGCAGGCGGTATCGATAGTGCAGATGTGGCTCATCCGGCGGGCCGCGAAAAAAAATTAAGATTTTTTAAAATACCCCCTTGACGTGAGGTGAGAAGATTTGATATACTACACACCCGTTCGCCTGAAAAGGGGGACGCCGCTCTTTGACAAACGATGCTTGAGACGTGACTCTGGAGAAAAGAGTCGCGATGGACAATTTGGATGTTTGTGCTTAGGGCAAGAACAAAACAAAACTTTCTTTTTCTGAGAGTTTGATTCTGGCTCAGAACGAACGCTGGCAGCGTGGATTAGGCATGCAAGTCGAACGGGATCGGTTGGATAGCAATATTCGGCCGTGAGAGTGGCGGATTGGGGAGGAGCACGTGAGCAACCTGCCCTGGAGATGTGGAAAACTTCGGGAAACTGAGGCTAATACAGAATGTGGCGCCTTCCGGCATCGGGAGAGCGCTGAAGGGGGCCGCAAGGCTCCCGCTCCGGGATGGGCTCGCGCACCATCGGCTAGTTGGCGGGGTAACGGCCCACCAAGGCTTACGGTTAGCTGGTCTGAGAGGATGACCAGCCCCACTGGGACTGAGATACTGCCCAGACTCCTACGGGAGGCTGCAGTCGAGGATCATTCGCAATGGACGAAAGTCTGACGATGCGACGCTGCGTGGAGGATGAAGGCCTTCGGGTCGTAAACTCCTGTCATGAGGGAAAAGGAGACCCTGCCCAACACGCAGGGGATTTGATGGTACCTCAAGAGGAAGGGACGGCTAACTCTG
>JAGCPM010000084.1 GCA_017965685.1 Kiritimatiellia bacterium
AGGCGGTCGCCAAGGCGGAAGGGCTTTCCGCCGAAGAGGTCCGCGCGGCGGTAGCCTGCGGCGAAGCCGTGATACCCCTCAATCCCGCGCACGCCAATTGCGAGGCGGTCGGAGTGGGCCGCATGTTCACCACCAAGATCAACGCCAATCTCGGGCGCTCGGTGACGCATTCGGGAAGGGGCGACGAACTAGACAAGCTCGATGTCGCACTTAAGGCGGGCGCCGATTTCGTGATGGACCTTTCAGTCGGCGAGGACGTCAAATCGATCCGTGCGGGAATGCTCGCGGCGAGTCCCAAGCCTCTCGGAACGGTGCCGGTGTACGAGACGATATCGCGGCTCAAGGGCGACATTCCGCACATGGATCCGTCGCTGCTCATCGACGTGATACGCGAGCAGGCCGAGCAGGGGGTAGATTTCATGACTCTCCACGCCGGGCTTATGCTGAAGAACATACCGAACGCGATGAAGCGCAAGATGGGCATCGTGAGCCGCGGCGGCGCGATCATGGCAGAGTGGATGATGGAAAACAACGCAGAAAACCCCCTGTACACGCGCTGGGACGAAGTGATGGACATTCTCGCGGAGCATGACGTGACCGTGTCGCTCGGCGACGGAATGAGGCCTGGATGCCTCGCGGACGCTTCCGACGAGGCGCAGTTCGGAGAGCTCGAAGTTCTTGGCGAACTTGTCCGCCGCTGCCGCGAAAGGGGAGTGCAGACGATGGTGGAAGGTCCGGGCCATATACCGTTCGACCAGATCAAGATGAACATGGAGCGGCAGCAGGAACTTTGCGCCAAGGCGCCGTTCTACGTTCTCGGGCCTGTCGTGACCGACATCGCGCCCGGCTACGACCACATCGTGAGCGCGATTGGCGCAACCGCTGCCGCGACATACGGGGCATCTCTGCTCTGCTACGTGACGCCTGCGGAGCATCTTGGGCTTCCCGACGCCGACGAAGTCCATCGCGGCTGCATAGCCTACAAGATCGCCGCGCACGCGGGAGACGTCGCGAGGGGTCTCAAGGGCGCGCGCGACCGCGACGATGCGATGGCTGCGGCGCGCGCGACATTCGACTGGGACAGGCAGTTCTCGATCGCGCTCGACCCGGAGAAGGCGAAGGCGCGCTGGCTCAAGACCAGGGCCTTCACGGACGAGGCGCACTCGGACGACCACTGCTCCATGTGCGGAAAGGAGTTCTGCGCGGTCAGGACATCGAGACGTGTGAGGGAACTGGCGGAGAGAATGAAGAATTAAGGATGGAGGAGCGCCAATCATGAAGGAAGACATAATAGAGCGCGTGCCGATAGTGCCGAAGGGGTTTGTCGCGATATTCGCGATGCTGGTTAGCTGCTTCGCGCTGTGGGGGCTCTTGAACAACATGACGGACAACCTCGTTCCGGCGTTCCAGAAGATATTCATGACGACGCAATCGACCGCCGGATTCGTGCAGATATCCTTCTACGGGGCATATTCGGCGATAGCGATATTCGCGTCGCTCCTGATACAGAAGGCCGGCTACAGATGCGGGGTGCTCGTCGGATTGGGGGTATACGTTCTGGGCGCGCTGCTCTACGTTCCGGCATGCGTGGCGCAGAGCTTCTGGCTGTACATAGTGGGCATCTTCATAGTGGCGGCCGGATGCGCCGTTCTCGAGACGACCTGCAACCCGTACGTGCTCGCGCTTGGCGATCCAAGCACGGCGGTCAGACGCCTCAACTTTGCGCAGATGTTCAATCCGGTGGGATCCATCGCGGGAATATTCCTGGCGCGATATCTCATTCTGGCGAACCTCAACCCCGCGACGGCGGACGAGAGGGTAGCGATGGCGCCGGACGCGCTGAAGGCGATTGTCGACCATGAACTCTTCTGGGTGTGCGTTCCGTACGTGGGGCTTTGCGCGATAGCGGCGGCGATTTGGCTCTTCTTCTTCTTCGCGGGCAAATCGAGCGCGGACACGGTCGAGGAGGAAAAGACCGACATAAAGACAGTCCTCAAGATTCTCGCCTCGTCGCCGAAATGGTACCTGGGAGTCGTCGCGCAAGTCTTCTACGTCGGAGTTCAGATCGCGGCGTGGACGTGGATGAACGTCTATTGCCAGAAGGAGCTTGGAGTGGACGTAGGAACCGCCGCGAACTACTACCTCGTGGCGATAGCGACGTTCATCGTCTGCAGGTGGATAGCGACCTTCGCGATGAAGTACGTGAATCCCGCCAAGCTGATGGCGGTCTTCGCCGCGGCGGCGATAGCCTGCACTGCGGGAGTGATGTACCTGCCGACGAAGGTGCTCTTCACGATAGGGACGATGCCGTTTTCCGCGAACGTGATATGCCTGGTGCTGATGAGCGGCTTCATGTCGCTGATGTTCCCGACGATATACGGCATCGCATTGGGCGGCATGGACAAGAGAGCGCACAAGCTGGGCGCGGCCGGGCTCATAGTCGCGATTGTCGGCGGCGCGCTTCTAACGCCGTGGATGGCGGACATAATCGGCGACAAGGATTCCTTCTGGTGCCTTCTGACGGCCATGTTCCCGCAGGACTGGGACACGAACCTCAAGCTTTCCAACTGCACTCTGAGGGCCGCCTTCGTCGTGCCCGCGATATGCTTTGCGGTGGTGCTCGCCTATTCGCTGATGTTCAGAAAGGAGAAAAAGGATGCTTAAGGGAATAACGCCCCTCGTATCGCCCGAACTCTTGAAGACGCTCGCCGAAATGGGCCACGGCGACGAAATCGTCTTCTCCGACGCGCATTTCCCGGCGCATGCGTTCAATCCGCGTGTCATCAGGGCGGACGGCATACCGGTCGACTCGCTGCTCGCGGGGGTTGTTCCGCTCTTCGAGCTTGACGCGTACGCGACGCCGGTCGTAATGATGGAGGCGGTCTCGGGCGACACGCTCGACCCGGCGGTCGAAGAGGCGTACAGGAAAGCGCTCGGCTACACAGGCGAGATAGAGCGCATGGAAAGGTTCGCGTTCTACGAGCGCGCGAAGAAGGCTTTCGCCGTCGTCATCACGGGCGAGCGGCGCAAATACGGCAACGTGATAATAAAGAAGGGAGTGACCCCATGAGCAATACGGTATTCACGGCAAACGGATTCCCGAAGGTCGGAATCCGCCCGATAATCGACGGCAGGCGGCGCGGAGTCCGCGAATCGCTTGAGGTCCAGACGATGAACATGGCCAAGACCGCGGCCAAGCTCATCTCGGAAAACCTGACCTATCCCGACGGCACGCCCGTCGAGTGCGTGATAGCCGACACCACGATCGGCGGCAGGTTCGAGGCCGCGCAGTGCGCGAACAAGTTCCGCGACCAGAACGTGGGCGTGTCGCTTTCGGTGACGCCTTGCTGGTGCTACGGCACGGAGACGATGGATATCGACCCGACGATACCGAAGGCGGTTTGGGGCTTCAACGGGACCGAAAGGCCCGGCGCCGTCTATCTCGCCTGCATGCTCGCCGGCTACGCGCAGCGCGGGATGCCCGCCTACGGAATATACGGCCACGAAGTGCAGGACAGGACCGACACGAGCGTTCCCGAAGACGTGAAGGAGAAGATACTCCGCTTCGTGAAGGCGGGCCTCGCCGTGGCAATGATGAAGGGCAAGAGCTACCTTTCCGTCGGTTCCTCCGCGATGGGCATTGCCGGCAGCTTCCTTGACGTGGACTTCTTCCAGGACTACCTCGGCATGGCGCCGGAGAACATGGACGAATGCGAAATCGAAAGGCGCGTGCAGGAGGGAATCTACGACAAGGAGGAGTACGAGAGGGCCCTCGCCTGGGTGAAGAAGAACTGCAAGGAAGGCAAGGACTACAACCCGAAGGCCATCCAGAAAACGCGCGCGGCGAAGGACGCCGACTGGGAATACGTCGTCAAGATGGCCATCATCATGCGCGACATGATGGTCGGCAATCCCAAGCTCGCCGAGATGGGCTTCGGAGAGGAGGCGGTCGGCAGGAACGCCATCGCAGGCGGATTCCAGGGCCAGAGGCAGTGGACGGACCACTGGCCGAACGGCGACTTCATGGAGGTGATGTGCAACACTTCCTTCGACTGGAACGGAAAGAAGATGCCGCAGATCGTCGCGACCGAGAACGACACGCTCAACGGAGTGTGCATGCTCCTGATGTGGCTTTTGACCAACAAGGCCTCGATGTTCGCGGACGTGAGGACCTACTGGAGCGACGCGTCGGTCAAGAGGGCGACGGGCAAGGGCCTTCCGAAAGATGCGAAGCAGGGCATAATACACCTTCTCAACTCCGGCAGCTGCTGCCTCGACGCGGCCGGCGCGATGAAGGAGAAGGGCAAGAGCGTGTTCAAGAACTGGTGGCAGGTGACCGAAAAGGACATCGACGCCACGATGAAGGCGACGAAGTGGGTTCCTGCCGGCGTGGAATACTTCAGGGGCGGCGGATTCTCGAGCTCCTTCCTTACGCCGAAGGGAATGCCGCTCACTATGACGCGCATCTCGATAGTGAAGGGCCAGGGCCCCGTATTGCAGATCGCGGAAGGGTGGTCGGTGGAACTCGACGCGGCGCAGCAGAAGACGCTCATGGAGCGCACCAATCCCGAGTGGCCCTGCACGTGGTTCACGCCGCGGCTCACCGGCAAGGGCGCGTTCAAGGACGTCTACTCCGTGATGAACGCGTGGGCCGCCAACCACGGCGCGATCGCGTACGGCCACATAGGCGCGGACCTCATAACGCTCGCATCGATGCTGCGCATTCCGGTGGCGATGCACAACGTTCCCGAGGAGAAGGTCTACCAGCCGCACTGCTGGGGGCTCTTCGGCTCCTCCGGCGATCCGACCGGGGCGGATTACAGGGCGTGCAAGAATTTCGGACCCCTATACGCAAATGTTTCCGCTTCTTAAGTACAGCGAAGAAGAGGTAAACGGTTACATCGCGAAGGTCGCGCCGGAAATGGTCGACGCCTCTCTTGCGAAAGAGAGGCACGACTGGTTCGACCTTCTGAACCTCATCTCGCCGGCCGCCGCGGCGCGCAGGGAAAAGATGCGCGAAAAGGCGCGGCTGGCGAGGCTGAGATACTACGGCAAGACTGTCAGCGTATACGCGCCGCTCTACATCGGCAACACGTGCGTGAACTCGTGCAGGTACTGCGATTTCCGCATTCAGCACAAGGGAACGGTGCGCCGCAACCTTACGCTGGACGAGATTCGCGAAGAGGGCGAGGCGATAAAGAAGGGCGGCATCGATTCGCTCCTCATCGTGGCGGGC
>JAGCPM010000085.1 GCA_017965685.1 Kiritimatiellia bacterium
AACTACATACAGATTTCGACGCGACAGGGAGGCAAGGAGGTCGAGGCAGGCGACGTCTACGAGATGCCTATCGAGGTGAAGAACTGGGAAGGTGCATGGGAGAACCTTGTGAAGTTCGCATACGAACTGGAGAATACGTCGGAGGGAATGTTCGACATACGCGCCATATCATTCAAGCCTTCCGGCAAGAAAGGCTATCTGAAAGGCTCGTTCACTTTAACATGCGCGTATATGCGCGAATAAAGGAGATGCTATGAAAAAGAAATTTAACCGTCCACCAATCTTCATTCTTCAAGCTTCATTCTTCATTCTCTTCGCCGCGGTTGCTGCGCCGAACAACAATCTATTGCGGCGACCGGTCACGGCGAACGGCGCAACAGCGAAGACTTTGCCTGCCGCGAAAACACAGCCGGGAGTGACCGCGAATACCGTGGCGGAGGCGGATGCGGCGAAGCTGCCGGAAGGAGCGAAGAGCGACCTCAACTTCAAGGACGCGCCGGTGGACATGGTGTTCGAGGTCTATTCCAAGCTCGTCGGGCGCACCGTGCTGAAGGATCCCGCGACGCCTTCCGTCAACATAACCCTCGAATCGCTGCCCGGACAGAAGCTCACTAAAGAGGAGCAAATCGAGGCCATCGAGGTGGCGCTGGAAATGAACGGCATCCACTTCGAGGAGTACGGCGAGAAGTTCGTGAGGGCGCTGCCGAGGAAGGAAGCGCGCAAGGAAGGCATTCCGCTTATCATGGACGTCGAGAACAAGACGCTCGAAGATTCCGGCAAGGTCGTCTCCGTGATGATCAACTTCAAGAACATCTCCGCGCAGGACGAGGCGCAGAAGGCTCTTGAGGGATTCAAGTCCAATTCGGGACTTTTGCAGGTCTTCGAGCGGACGAACTCGATACTGGTCACCGATACCCAGCAGAATATCAACAGGATGATGGAGATCGCCAAGGCGATCGACATTTCCACGCCCGTGATGGAAAACGTGTTCGTGAGGCAGATAAAGAACGCCTCCGCCACCGAGATAAAGCAGGCTCTCACGGAGATAGTCCAGGAATCGCAGAAGGAGCTCGAGAAGACCGGCAAGGCTCAGCAGAACGCCGCCGCGAGCGCGGCTTCGAGAAATTCGCAGCCGGCCACGCGTCCGCTTTTCAGGCGTCCAGGGCAAAACGACACCCCTCAGCCGCAGCAGCCGACGAGCGTGGAGTCACTCGTGACGAGCGTTTCCGATGCGGACAGGGGCCTTATACGCGGCAAGGTTCTGATACTCGCGGACGAAAGATCGAACAAGCTCGTGATCATCACGTCGAAGGCGAACATGGATTTCTTCGACAAGATAATAGAACAGCTCGACATCGAAACGACGCCCGACACGGTCGTGAAAGTATACCGCCTAAAATACGCCGATGCGGAAGACGTGTCGGACATGATAAATGACCTTATCGGCAATGCGTCCGGATCGAAGTCCAGCTCGAAGCAGAACCAGAACGCGAACGCGAAATCCGGCACCGGCGCGAATCTCACGAAGAACAACACGGCAACCGCAACGAAGGGTCCGGCGAACCAGCGCACGGGAGAGGCGAAGGCGGGCGAGCTAACCAAGGACAACACGACGGTCCTAGCCGACAAGCGCATCAATGGACTTGTCGTCATGACACAAAAGGAACTCGTCGCGACGCTCGAGAAGATCATCGAGTCGATGGACGTAAAACTCTCGCAGGTCTTGATCGAGACGGTAATTGTCGAAGTGCAGTTGGACGATAAGATTTCGACAGGTATCGACTGGGTGCACGGCATGCAGCAGAAGGGCGCGCTTTACAATCAGGGTATGTCCGGTGGCGGCAACGGACTTGGAGGCGAGGGGTCTGTCGATCCTGCTTCAGGAGGGCGAACCGGCAAGGCTCTTATCGACAATCAAAACACATTGCTGCCAGCTACGCTTTCAACTGGCGGTGCCGGCATAAGTTATGCGCTGTTTTCCAGAAAGCTCGATTTGTCTGCGGTCATTTCCGCATCCAAGACAGATTCGCGGTCGAAGTATATCGCCTCGCCGATTATAATGACGGTGGATAACAAAGAGGCTACGATTGATGCGACACAGACCCGGCAGTTCCTGACGGGCTATCAGGTTTCCTCTTCCGTCTATGCCGCCGGAAATTCGACTGCACCCCAATACACTTCAAAAGACCTTGGCATAACAATAAAGGTAACGCCGAAGATCAATCCGAACGGAACAGTAATGCTTGAGGTCGAGGAAGAGTATTCCCAGCTGGGTGCGCAGCAGACGATTCTCGACCCGACCAGCACTCCGGTTCTGATAGATACATCGCTCACGAGGAAAATGGCGGCGGACGTGCTGCTGCAGGACAGCCAGACCGTCGTGCTGGGCGGCCTTACGGATACAAAGACGTCCGAAAGCGAGAGCGGGATCCCGATCTTGAAGGACATACCGATAATTGGAAAGTATCTTTTCGGATCGACGAAAACGTCGGAGACGCGCAACGAGCTTCTCGTGTTCATGACGCCTTACGTGCTGGACGATGCGGAGAGTGCGCAGGCGGAGGCTCTGCGCCGCAAGAAATCGCTTTCCGATTCCATGCCTTGGGACGATCATGGTTGGTCGGCTTCGGAACTCGCCGATCCTGTTGCGCAGAAGGAGCGGA
>JAGCPM010000086.1 GCA_017965685.1 Kiritimatiellia bacterium
CAAGGCCCGCATGACAGGCGGCGGAAAGAGGATAGGCATGGCCGCTGACCACACTAAATTCAATCGTATCGCGATTCTGGACTACGGTTCGCAGTACACTCAGCTCATCGCGCGGCGCATCCGCGAGCAGCAGGTCTTTTCCGAGATAATCCGTTTCGACACTCCGGCCGCGAAACTGCGTGAGAACCTTCCGCAGGGCATAATCCTTTCCGGCGGCCCTAACAGCGTGTTCGAGGAGGGCGCGCCGGGAATCGACCCCGGAATATTCGAGCTCGGCGTCCCCGTGCTGGGAATCTGCTACGGAATGCAGCTCATGAGCCAGCATCTCGGCGGAAAGGTCGTGCCGGGCGAAAGCCGCGAATACGGCAAGACCGAAATGGTCACCGAACCGGATAACGAACTCTTCGCCGGAATGCCCGGCAGGTTCATCGTGTGGATGAGCCATGGCGACCGCGTCGAGAGGATTCCGGAGGGCTTCAAGGTTTCCGCGTCCAGCGCAAACTGCCCCTATGCCGCGATCAGGAACGAGCAAAAGCGCTTCTACGCCATCCAGTTTCATCCCGAGGTCGTCCACACGCAGTTCGGCAGCCAGATAATAGGCAACTTCCTTTTCAAGGTCTGCGGTTGCAAGGCGGACTGGAAGATTTCGACATGGATAGACGACACGGTCGAAAAGATCCGGGCGCAGGTTGGCGGCGAGGAAGTCGTCCTTGGCCTTTCGGGCGGTGTCGATTCGTCCGTCGCGGCCGTGCTGCTCCACAAGGCGATAGGCACGCGGTTGCACTGCATATTCGTAGATAACGGACTTCTTCGCCTTGAAGAGGATCTGCAGGTCGAGCGGATGTTCAAGGCGAAGCTCGGCCTTGACCTGCATGTCGCGCACGCGGCGGGAAGGTTCTACGAAGCATTGAAGGGCGTCTCGGAGCCGGAGCTCAAGCGCAAGATAATCGGCCGCGAGTTTATAAACGTCTTCGCCGAGGAGGCTCGCAGGTTCAAGAGCGCCAAGTTCCTCGGCCAGGGCACGATATATCCCGATGTCATCGAATCCTCGAGCACGCTGAAGGGGCCTTCGCAGACAATAAAGTCCCACCACAACGTGGGCGGCCTGCCGCCGGACCTCAAGTTCGAGCTCGTCGAGCCGTTGCGCGATCTTTTCAAGGACGAAGTCCGCGCCGTCGGCAGGGTTCTCGGAATCGATTCCGAACTTCTCGACCGCCAGCCGTTCCCCGGTCCGGGGCTTGGCGTTAGGATTCTCGGCGAGGTCACCGAGGAAAAGGTCCGCCTTCTGCAGCAGGCCGATGTGCGTGTGCAGGAGGAAGTGCGCAAACTGCCGGACTACAAATCGCTGTGGCAGACCTTCGCCGTGCTCCTTCCCGTGAAGACCGTTGGCGTCATGGGCGACCAGAGGACCTACGAATACACCTGCGCGATACGTTCCGTCGATTCCATAGACGCCATGACGGCTGACTGGTCGCGTCTTCCCTACGAGACTCTCGCGACTATTTCAAACCGCATAATAAACGAGGTGCGCGGCATAAACCGCGTCGTCTACGACATCTCCTCTAAGCCGCCCGCCACCATAGAGTGGGAGTAGAGCCGGCGAATCAGGGCGATGCCGCGGCGGAGGGCTTCCTCCGGAACGGAGTGGTTCGGCTCCACCACTACATGTCCGACCGCGTGCGCCATGTCTTTCAAGGCCGCGAAATCAACGTTCCCTTCGCCGGGCGGCAAGTGGTCGTCGTCGAAGTCCTTCACATCGTTCAAATGCATTCCTGCGACGGTTGCGACATCCGGCAGTCCCTCCGCCGAAAGCCAGCCGTGGCACTCCCTTACTCTGTGGTGCCCCGTGTCGAACCACGCCTTCACACCGCTCCCCGCGAAACGCTTCGCCACCTCTGCCATCTCGCACTCGTCCGGAAAGCCTTCCAGATACGGCAGGTTCTCCAGCGCCAGAGTCACTCCGGTCTTTTCCAGTTCGGGAACGATTCCTTCGAGCGCCTTCAAGAAGGCCGGCATTGCCTTTTCGCCGTTCTTTCTGCGCGTCAGCTTCGCCTTTTCGAGCGCCTTCAGGTATGCTGGGGATTTGACGCCGTCTTTCGACGATTCGCGAAGCACCCTTAGGGTGCCCGAGCCGAAATTGCGCGAGAAGAACGAGCCGAACGCAATCCTGCCCGCATGGTGGACGACAGTCTTCGCGCCGATTTCCGCCGCGAAACGGATGTTCTTCAGAATGTGGAACTTCGCGAGCTCGCGCGTATTGTCGTCCGGCGTCGCCAAAGTGTACAGTTCGGGGTGGCCATAAGGCGCGGAAAGAGGAACGGGGCAGAAGGCGTGTATGCTGCCGACCGGCATTTCGTCGAGCCGCGCCTTGAAACCCTTCGCCTGGAGTTCGGTTGTGTGGAAGCCGAGTTCCAGCTCGTCGATGCCCAGTTCCAGAGCCTTGTCGACGATCTCCTCGCCGGTTTCCATGCGCCTGTTGCACCAGTTCGTGGATAGTGAAAGCTTCATTCCGGCAGTATCATGCGGTCGATCATGAATCCGAGGACCGCTTCGTCGTTTATCGACCTGTCGCTTTGGCGGTACGCCTCTTCGACGGCCTTTATGTTGTGGAACGCCTGGAAATCCTTGAGCGCGCCCGAAAGCATCCATTCGCGCGCGAACTTCATTATGGTCTTGAAGAAGGCCTTCCTGACCGTCGCCACGTCTTCGCTCGCCGCCTCTTCCTTGAGCTCTGCGAAAATCCCGGCCAGTTCGCGGGCGATCCGGCCCCTGCCGTATGTCCCTACGCCGCTTCGCGCGCGCGCCATCGCTTCGGCGACCGCCTCGAAGCTCTCGCCCTCGAGAATCCCTTCGCCCAGCGGAAGGTCGATTCTCTGCGAGCGCGATATGATGGTCGGCAGCATGGAATCGGGGTTGTCCGTCAGCATCAGGAATACTGTCTTTGGCGTCGGCTCCTCGAGAGTCTTCAGGAACGCATTCGCGGCCGCGAGCTCCATCCTGTCCGCGCCTGTGATTATCCCGGCCTTCCATCCGCCCGAAAACGAACTCGCCGCCATGGGC
>JAGCPM010000087.1 GCA_017965685.1 Kiritimatiellia bacterium
CTCGCCAGAATTGCCGCAAAAAACATCACTTCCTCACAGCGTTCTTCGACCAGACAACCGCCTCAAGCGCACAACTGCGAATGAGATCAAGGGAATATTCGCGCTTCTCAAGCGGCTTCGGAAGCCTCGCATTGGCGAGGTCCGACCCGAAAAGTTTCGCAATCCAGACGCAGCTCTGTAGATACGAGCCTGCTGCGGAGGAATGAACTGCATCGAACTTCTCGTCTGGGGCCGGCTTCTGCGGCAAGTCGATCAGCATGCCGACGATATCCTCAGTCCAAGGATCCTTCACAGGCTTCTTTTCACGGTAGAGCTGGAAAGCCTTGCCCGTCGGAATCACGTCCAGCTTGTACTTCTTCGCCGTCGCAAGATAGGCCGCCGTCAGCTTGTCGTACATCTCCTGCGAGGTCATACCCCAGCTCTTGAGACGCGGCTCCAGCTCATTGTAGCTCCAGGTCTGCTGAAGCATAATCTTCGCCTGCGGAGCCTTGGAGCGGATGAGTGCAATCATCATTTTAGTCCAAGGCTCGTAGGAAGACGCCTTCCAGCTCATCTGACTCGACTGCTGGATGACGACGACGTCCCACTTCTCTCCAGCGAGTACCTTGTGTATGTTGGCGTCCCATCGCGGTTTTACCGTGCCGTCACGAGCAGTCTTCATCACGGGGACAAGCGAATCGCACAACGGAATGCGATGGCCGTCCTTACATGTATAGGTGGTGCCGTCCTTGAAGTTGAACAGCGCCATCCAAGGCGAATAGGTCGCATCGTCCGCAGCCAGCTCCGCCAGCTCCATGTGATGCATCAGCGAACACCCGCCGACAATCAGCAGACAATACTCCAGCTCACAGCCGCAGTCCTTAGCGATGCGCGGCATGTCAGCGTTCAGCGAGCCGGTGAAACTGTTGCCGATGGCGAGCACCTTGAGCGGTTTCGCCCATGACGACGTAGATGAAATCAAGACAAAGGCGGCAACAGCAACTGCCATGCATATTTTTTTCATTTTCGTTTTCCTTTGTTTGTGTTGTCACACTCCGGGGCGCACCCGCGCCCGTGAAATCCTGTTGGCGATCCATGTAGCGATTTACGCTGCATCCTACACCGTCTCCCCTCGCTTGAACGCGATTGCTATGGAGCAAGTCATGGCCTTGCCTGTATTGAGATATGTCGAGATCGCCTCGCCGATGCGGACGCCCGACCGAGCCGGATCGTACTCCACCCGCGTAAGTTCCTGCGCATGGACGGGACCTAGGCCCTTGTTGGACAGCGTCGCGAAGCGGACGTCCTGCGGCATGCGGACACCCGTCCGGTCGATGGCCGAAAGGATTCCCGCCGCAAGGTAGTCGTCGTTGCAGACCACCGCGTCCTCCTTGACGCCGCCGTTCGCCAGCATCTTCTCGAACGCCTTGAGCCCGGCACGCTGGATGCACTCCTGCTCGTTCCTTCCGCCGATCGGACGCACCAGCATGCTGCGCACCGCCAGCCCCGCGCGCTCAAGCTCGCCGGCAAACGACTTCCTGACGGCGGCGTGCTGGTAGACTGAAAGAACCGTCCGCACACCGGCAGCGCGCAGCGTCCGCGCCAGCTCCGACAACGCACCCGTCAAGTCGTCGCCGACGGAAAGAACAGCCTTCTTCGACGGGCTGTGCGACCTGACCTCGACAAACGGAACGCCGGACTTTGCGACGTGCGCAACCACCTGCGGCGAAGCCTCGAGAAGGACGACCAGCCTGACCGAGGCGTCCAACATCATGTCAACAGTCATTACGTCCGCGTCTTCCATGCGCGGCGAGACCTCGACGGACGTGTAGAGCCAACCGTTGCGGCGGAGAACCGATGCCATACTGTTCTCGAGAACACCCGTAAAGTACATGCCGTGAGGACCCGCCTTGACGCCCAGGACCGATCCGCGCCAAGAGCGTCGGCCCGGAGCACAGACCATAAGTCCTGTGCGCGGACGCGCCGCAAGAAGCCCTTCGCGGCAAAGACGCTTCACGGCGTTGCGGACGGAGATCTCGCTCACGCCGAACACGACCGCAAGCTTGCGGATGCCGGGAAGCACCGTTCCATCCGCATAAACGCCGCTCCGGATCGCACGCGCGAACCCGCCAGCGAGCTGGTCTTCCACGCTCGTGCCGACATTCCGCATCACGACAAACGGCGCCTTGAAAACTTTTTCACGTTTCATCGCCGAGTAGTATACACAATAATCACAGTTTTTGTCAAGCGGCAAATTCACCCTGTCGCGTAGTTTTCAAAAGCGGAAAATTTGTAGTTAGCAAAAGCGTGGCTCACCATGGGGTCTTGGCTCACTATGGGGTCTGACCCCATGGCACGCGCATGGCACGCGCTATTTTCGGATCGGCTCGTCCAGCGCGCGCTTGCGTTCATCCGCGCGCACTACGCCGAGCCTATCCGTCCGCAGGATGTCGTCAAAGAACTCAAGGTGTCTCGCCGGCTCGCGGACCTCAGGTTCTCCGCCATACAGGGCGAGTCCATGGGCAAGGCTATTCTCCGTATGAGACTTGAAGCGGTCTGTCGCCGATCCCGGCACAAAGGCCTCGACGAACCTCCAGCGCAGCTGTTTTGCCGAAGGTAGGCGTCGCCGCTCGGCATAAACGGCGCTACTTTCGACACCAGCCATTGGCGTCGGCGCACTTCCACAAGCTCGCCCGGCTCTGGAAGACGCACACATACGCCGTTCCCGGTTTCAGCCTATGATTCGCGGCCAGGCGCCGCGAATGCGTCCTTCATGGAAGACTATCGCACCCAAGGCAAGATCGGAAGCGAAATCGTTCTTGCCTCCTTTATATGGATTGCCGGCTTTGTCAAGGAGGCACATGCCTGCCTTGTCACGTGGCAACATGCGCACCATTTCCCGCGCTCGTTCAATCTCCGCATGCCAGAATCTTGAAAGTTCCGCTGCGTCATACACCCCCTTGGGCGTTATCTTCTCGTCGATCTCCACTTGGTTGTAGCGCCTGCGGGCCACAAACTCCAGCATTGACGTAGGGGAGAAGCCCGGATCTTTCCCGCATGCCGCCG
This sequence comes from Kiritimatiellia bacterium, assembly GCA_017965685.1. GTDB lineage: Bacteria > Verrucomicrobiota > Kiritimatiellia > RFP12 > UBA1067 > UBA1067. Next base: position 3,046 of record JAGCPM010000087.1, read on the forward strand.
AGAGAAGATAGGCCATCGGCTGAAGTTCTTTCATTGCTGTAAGTACGTCTATCCAATCTCGCGGCTCAGAGCACCCGACAAGTGCGCAAAGTTTGTTTGCGGCAAGATCGACAGGATGCAATGTATAGCCGACCGTATCGTCTTCGATTAGAGGAAAAAACCTGTAGGCACTATCCACGCCCCATTGGATTTCCGTTCGTTCGCCATCCTTGCATACCCAAGCCTCGACGAAAGAATCCCATTCGCGCAATGGACGGACTGTATAGCCCAACGCCATCAGCAACTCGCGGTCGGCACACCAGCTTTTCAAAAGCGCTTCTGTAGAGTCGTGGAATATGTCGATGTCCCTGGAAAAGCGCGGCGTCCCGAAGCGATGATTCAGCGCGAGACCACCCGCGACATAACTACCGGCATTTTCCTTTCTGTTTGCGGCCAGCAACCTTAGGATGCCTGATTGGTAGCTTGTGAGAGCCATTGCCGGATTCTCCCTGAACGGCGGTAGGCCGCCATGTCGCCATAGTTGTCGAGGCAGTCCGCCATCACAAGCAACTCTTGCTCATTTCCGGGACGGAAATTGCAATCCATGGACCAAAAGCACATATCTCTGTAGTCATCGACCACAGACCTCACTTCCTCGCTATTGACTATCTCTTCAACCGTCATATGACTCATATTATACCATATTTAACAGATAGAAGTCAAACACCTTTATCTCGCACCCTGCCGATGACTGTCGTTGGCAGGAACGACGTGTAGCGTTGATGCTACATTGTTGCGACAGGGGGTGGAAGAGGCGGTCGGCTCACGGTGAAGACTAGACGCGCCAAATCAGTTCCCTGACTATGAGAAGTTGTATATCAAATCCCGCTTGTATCCGTCAACTGCGAAATCCGCACTTTCGCTTTCGCCGTGATTGCTTCCGCTTTGGGGAGTCTTGGAGTTCTGGAGTGCCCTTTTCGTATATTTCATGGTTTGCCATCAATGTCTACAGGCGTATTGATGAATCGGCGGCATCACCAGCTTAGTGAAAAGCCTTTGGCGCTCGCGCGCGACCACGGAAACTGGATGCAAGGCCAATCGTTTCACGATTTTGCGTCCGTCGGGACTGCGCCTTGCCTGATGCGTCGCATAGGCGGCACAATCCCTTCGTCCGCACACTTCGTGTTTCACCTTGCACCCAGACACGGAAGCCTGCTTCGCAGGACACTGAAGGACGCGGAAAATCACTGGCGGGACTTCGTGCGACATTCTGCGAAAAATGCAGCGATTCTTGTTTTGTACGCTTTC
>JAGCPM010000088.1 GCA_017965685.1 Kiritimatiellia bacterium
AACGCGGAAAGCTACAATCCCCTTCCGTGCCATTCCGTGTCGGCCGTCAGGCCGCTTCCGTGTCCGGGCGCGGCGGCAGGCCGCAGACCGAATGCGGAGAATCGCGGCAGACGAGGCGAAGGCCTCAAGTCTTGCCGAGATTCGACGCATTCAAGACCGCATCGCGGTTGCCGACGCGCACGGCTTCAGTGGTCACGCGTTAGCGTCCGCATCCAACTGCTTTTTCAGGTTAAACCAGGCTGCTGCGCAGCAAAAAAGGTTTTGGTGCGCAGCGGAGCATGCTTTGGTGCTTCGCTTCCCCGCTTGCGCAATAGGGGGCAATTTTGATATACTACCCGGTAAATGCCGAAGAAGCCAAAAATGAGATCGTGGTCCACCGTCGCGACCGTCGCGCTGGTGTTGTGGCTGTTGTATCGTCTGAATCCGAATCCGGCGATGGTCGAGACCATCACCCAGCTGGAGTTCTACCGTCTTCTCGACGAGGGCAAGATACGCGGCAAGGTGATCCGCTACATAGACCGCGACGAAGGCTCGACGTATCTCGCGGGCGAGCGCGAACTGGACAGGCTCGATGACAAGGGAATGCCGGTGAAGTCCCCATACAGGGTGATACTCGTTCCGGGCGAGAACGAAGAGATGATGAACGATCTCTTCGACCGGCAGATCGACGTTGAGGTGCGCGAGAAGCGCTCGGCGATATCGCCGTTCGTCTCGCAGCTCATATTCTTCCTCGCGTTCATGGGTCTTTTCTACTGGTTCTTCGCGCGCAGGATGGGCGGCGAAGGCGGACCCTTCGGCTTCGGCAAATCGCGCGCAAAGATGCTCACGGGCAAAGAGGACAAAAAGAAAGTCACCTTCGCCGACTGCGCGGGAATCGACGAGGCCAAGGAAGAGGTTCAGGAGATAATCGAGTTCCTCAAGAAGCCCGAACGGTTCAGGAAGCTCGGCGGAAGAATACCCAAGGGCGTGCTTCTTGTGGGGCCGCCCGGAACAGGCAAGACGCTACTCGCGAAGGCTATTGCCGGCGAGGCGCAGGTCCCCTTCTTCGCGATATCGGGCAGCGACTTCGAAGAGATGTTCGTGGGCGTGGGCGCGAGCAGAATGCGCGACATGTTCGCGGAGGCGAAGAAGCGCGCGCCATGCATAGTCTTCATAGACGAAATCGATTCCATCGGCCAGAAGAGGACCGGCGCGGGGGCGCTCGGAGGCTCGCACGCGTACGAGCAGACTCTCAACACCATGCTCGTAGAGATGGACGGCTTCGACGCCAACGAGGGCGTTATTGTGATCGCGGCGACAAACAGGCCGGACACCCTCGACGCGGCCCTGCTCAGGCCCGGCAGGTTCGACAGGCAGGTAACGGTGGAGCTGCCCACCCTCAAGGGCCGCACCGACATACTCAACCTCCACGGCAGAAAGATAAAGTTCGCCGCAGACGCCGACCTCTCGCGGGTAGCGCGCGGAACGCCGGGCTTTTCCGGCGCGGACCTTGCGAACCTTCTGAACGAAGCCGCGCTTCTCGCAACGCGCAAGGGGCTGGACGGAGTCGACATGGCCACGCTCGAGGAGGCCCGCGACAAGGTGATGTGGGGGCGCGAAAGACGCTCGGCCGGATATTCGCAAAGGGAGCGCGAAACCACGGCCTGGCACGAGGCGGGGCACGCCGTGCTGCAGGTTCTGCTGCCGAACGCCGATCCGCTGCACAAGGTCACCATCATCCCGCGCGGCAGAGCGCTCGGCGCGACGATGGCGCTGCCGGAGAAGGACGTCCTCAACCACACGAAGTCGTTCTTCCTCGACCAGATCGTCATCTGCTGCGGCGGAAGGATAGCCGAGGAATACCTCACCGGAGACATTTCCACGGGAGCCGCCCAGGACATAAGGCAGGCCACCGACATCGCGCGCCAAATGGTCTGCACGTTCGGCATGAGCGACAAGTTCGGCTTCCAGGCCTTCAGCGAACCGGGCCAGTTCACCGCCGCCGAACTCCCGCCCGCGTTCAGCGAGGCAACCAGCCAGGCCATCGACGCCGAGGTCACGCGCATCGTCGAAACCGCATACGCAAAGGCGAAGAAGATTCTCGACGAAAACAGAAGCGCGGTCGAAAAGCTCGCCGCCGCGCTTCTGGAGCGCGAAACGATGGACGGAAGCGACGTAAGGAGGATAATGGAAAATGCCTGAATTCCTCAAAGACTTTTCGTATTCGGACGCCGCACAGATAGCGATACTCTACGCGGTCATCTACGCCATACTCAAAGGCGTGAAAGGCTCCAGGGTCGGCCAGGCGCTCATGGGCGGCGGAATAATCGTGGCACTGCTGATCGTGTTCTCGGTGCTCTTCCGCTTCGCGGTATTGACAAGGATCGTGCAGTTCCTGCTGATCTATTTCGCGGTATCTTCGGTCGTCATATTTCAGCCGGAGATACGGCGAATCCTTATGACCATCGGCGCGTTCGGCTTTCTCGAGGCGCCGAAGCACAGGGATGACGGCTCGGCCACGCCTGAGTTCATAGTGGAAACCCTCGTCGAGCTCGCCCGCAGGAAGATGGGCGCGCTCATAGCGTTCGAGCGCGGCATATCGCTGAGAAGCTACGAGGAAACGGGCGTCGCGACAGATGCCGTGTTCAGCCGCGAGCTCGTGCAGGCCATCTTCACGCCGCCGCTTCCGCTGCACGACGGCGGCATAGTCATAAGAAACGGCCGCATCGCATCCTGCCACTGCATATTCCCCGTCTCGAACAACCCCGACCTCATATCGCACGGAATGCGCCACCGCTCGGCGGTCGGCCTTTCGGAGGAAACGGACGCGCTCGTTGCGGTAGTTTCCGAGGAGTCGGGCGCGATTTCAATAGCGCACAACGGCAGGCTCTACAGATACACCGGCGAGGACCGCGCCATACCGATATTGAGGTGGATAAACAAGGCCATGCCGGAGGACAACGAAAAGTCCGGCTTCTGGCGCAAGGTTTCTGCGCCAGTATTCAGATTTCTGCGCAGAAAGCCGAAGGGAGGCATCGCATGAAGAAGTTCTTCGCGGTACTCACGGGATTCTTCACCCGCAACTGGGGGCTGAAACTCCTCTCGCTCATTCTCGCCATTCTCGTCTACTATGCGCTGAAGCCGGATTACGACTATTTCCAGGACAGAAATGAAAGACGCATCTTCAAAGGCAATTAGCAAAAACCTGCGTGCAAAAAGCGACCACAGGGTGACGGGCTGGCTTCTCTTTCCGCTGGCGCTTTTCCCGCTCATCGCGCTTCTGACGTACGATCCGAACGCGATAAGCTGGATAAGGACTCCTCCCGCGCCGAGCGCCAACTGGATAGGGTTAGCCGGCGACTATTTCGCGTTCGCGGGGTACATAGTCTTCGGGCTCGCCATATGGGCGGTGCCGGCATTGTGCGTGCTGTGGGGGCTCTGCAAGATACTCGGGCGCAAGATAGGCTTGGGCAGGCGGTGGTGGTGGTTCACCGTCGTCCTCGTTTGCGCCTCCTGCCTCGTGCAGGTGGGCCAGACACACGCACCCGGGATAGCGGCGCTCCTCGAAAGGATTAACACCTCCAACGCGGGCGGGCTTCTTGGGTATTTCTTCATGACCCTATTGCTCGTTCCCCTCCTCAGCGACTTCGGGGCGAGCCTTCTCGTGCTCGTGACGATGGCGGTCGCGCTTGTCGGCGCGATAGGGCTGCACAACCTGGCTTCGTTCTTCGTGGCGCTGTGGAGGTGGGCCACGCTCGGCAAGTACTACAGAATCGCCGCAGAAGAGGCTGTTGCGGATGCCGAGGAAGGCGAGGAGGACGCCGCGCGCGACATTGCGTACGAGAACGCCTTGAAAGCACGCGAAGAGGCCAAGCGCCAGCGAGAGGCCGAGAAGGCACGCGCAAAAGCGGAGCGCGAGGCTGAAAGAGAGCGCATAAAGGCCGCCAAAGACGCCGCGAGAAAGGCGCGCGAAGCCGAGGCGGAACTGCCGCTCCCCGCGAGCGTCCCAGCGAAAAGACCGCACCCCGACGCAACGCGCGACAACGGAACCGGGACGGAGGAGACGGAAGAGCCGAAGGAGAAGAGACCGTACATGCTGCCGCCCGCCACCCTTCTCGATCCGCTGAGAAAATCCGAGGCCGACCACGGCAACGTCGCCGCGACGGGCCAGAGACTGGTGGATACCCTCAAGCTCTTCAACATCGACGCCGAAATCAAAGATACCAAGCAGGGCCCAGTCGTAACGAAGTACGTGATCCAGGTCGCGCCGGGCACGAGATATTCGGCGGTCACCGCGATCGCGGACAATATCAAGGGCGCAATGCACGCCAAGAGCCTGCGCATCGAGGCGCCGATTCCCGGCGAGGAATACATCGGCATCGAGGTGCCCAACCTGAAACCCGCCGGAATAAGCTTCAGGGAGATATTCGAATCGGACGTGTGGCAGAGTTCAAAGGCCGAACTTCCGCTCCTCTTCGGCAAGCAGGCCGACGGAAAGGTTCTCGTCTCGGACCTCGCCTCGATGCCGCACATGCTGGTCGCCGGCGCGACAGGACAGGGCAAGTCGGTATGCCTGAACTCCATCATCAACGGGCTCCTCATGACGCGCACTCCGGAGCAGATGAAACTCATAATGGTGGACCCCAAGTCCGTCGAATTCACATGGTACGCGTCGATACCCCATCTTCTGGTGCCGGTCATCACGGACAACCGCAAGGTCGTGTTCTCGCTACACTGGGCGGTCGCGGAGATGGAAAAGCGCCTGAAGATGTTCGCGAGGGCGAAGGTCAAGAACATATACGACTTCAACCACCGCAAGACGTTCGTCCAGCCTTCAATGTTCGGGGATGACGACCAGACCGCGGGCGACATGCCGAAGACGGTTCCGTACATCGTAATCATAATCGACGAAGTGGCGGACCTCATGATGGCGGCGGCGAAAGAGGTGACGCCCGACATATCGCGTCTCACCGCAAAGGCCCGCGCCGCTGGAATACACCTCATACTCGCCACGCAGAGGCCAGACGCAAAGATCATCACAGGCACCATCAAGGCGAACATACCGGGCCGCGTGGCCTTCAAGACCGCGACCTCCATCGACTCGCGCACGATACTGGACGATACCGGCGCGGAAAACCTCATAGGCCGCGGCGACATGCTCTTCAAATCGAAGGAGGGAATGCTGATAAGAGCCCAGGGTGCCTGGATATCCGACCCGGAGATAGAGCGCATAACGAAGTTCATCGAGGAACACGCCGACGTGCAGTTCGACGAGAAGTTCGCCTCCAAGCTCGGCAAGGTGAAAGAGGCGGGGATAGAGGATCCTTTCGCAGGCAACGAAGACGACCCCGACAACCAGCCGCAGCCCGACGCCGGCGAGAAGGCCGCGCAAAGGCAGATGGTCAAGGCCGCCGCCGACGCCGACGACTTCAAGAAGGCCGTCGAATGCGTCATCAACACGCAGAGGGCTTCGACCTCGCACTTCCAGCGGCAGCTCGGCTGGGGCTACAACCACGCGGCGAAGATTCTCGACATGCTAACCGAGCGCGGCATAGTCAGCGCACCGCAGGGCATGGGGCCGCGGCAGATAATCATGGACCAAAACCAGCTCGTCGCGATCCTCAACGGCGGCTCCTCCGGGGAAAGCCCGGAAAGCGCGGGAGAGGCGGATGCCGGCGAGGCGGGCGATTTCAGTTTTGACGAAGGCCAATCAACACCACAGGAGGAATTCTGACATGACGGGATTCGGGCAGACCCTCAGGGCGGCGCGCGAGGCGAAGGGCCTCACGCTGCGCGACATCGCGGACAAGACCCACATGATGATACAAATCGTGGAGGACCTTGAGAACGAGAAGTTCGGCAAGATCGCCGCCCCGATATACGGCAGAGGCTTCGTGAAAATGTACTGCAAGGAGGTCGGGCTGGACCCGCAGCCGCTCACAGCGATGTTCATGGAGGCCTTCAACGCCGCGCAATCGCCTCAGAACACGCAACCGCCGGCCCCGCCGCCGAAGCGCGAACCGGCGGCGCCGAAGAGCGAGCCTGCCGCCGGAGAACCGGATCTTCCGTTGCCGGAGGACTTCATCGCGCCGGAACCGGAAAAGCCGCGCAAGACCTTCAGGCCGCCCGCGCCGCCCCCGGACCGTGAACGGCCTGCATTGCCAAAGATACCGGCGGCATTCTGGCGTTTCCTGGCTCTGGGAGCGGGAGCCTTGGCCGTGCTTTGGCTGCTAGGCACGGGCGTGAAAGCCCTTTACAACGCGACAATGACGGCACCGGCGGAAAAGCCCGCAATGGAAACCCCGGCCGCGCCAGAACCGGCCAAAGAACCACCAAAAGCGACACCGAAGAGGCCCAAGGTCGTCAAGGATCGCGAAAAAATCACAGTCCCGCCGCTTTACATCGACTAAAAAATATCATATAATACTGCAACACCACCAAGGAAGGAAAAATAAAAATGGAAATCGTGATATGCAAGACCCGCGAGGAAGCCTCCAAACTGGCTGCCAAGGCGATAATCGATCAGGTCAAGGCCAAGCCTAAATCGGTCCTCGGCCTCGCTACAGGTTCGACCCCGGTCCTCATGTACAAGGAGCTCGGCAAGGCGGTCAAGGCCAAGAAGGTCTCGTTCCGCGAGGTCAAGTCCTGGAATCTTGACGAATACTACGGTCTCGCGCCGACGCACGACCAGAGCTACAGGTATTTCATGAACGAGAACCTTTTCAAGTTCATCGACATCAACATCAAGAACACGCACGTCCTCAACGGTCTCGCGAAAGATCCCGTCAAAGAGTGCAAGGCCTATGAGGCTGCGATCAAGCGCGCGGGCGGAATCGACCTGCAGGTTCTCGGCATCGGCTCCGACGGCCATATCGCGTTCAACGAGCCCGGAACCTCGCTCGCCTCCCGCACCAGCGTGGTCTATCTCACCCCCTCGACAATCAAGGATAACGCCAGGCTCTTCTTCAAGGGCAAGATGGACGAAGTCCCGACGCGCGCCCTTTCGATGGGCGTCGGCACGATTTGCGAGGCGAAGAAGATCATCCTTCTCGCGTTCGGCGAAGGCAAGCAGGACGCGGTCAAGGGAATGGTTGAAGGCGGAGTTTCACAGTTCTGCACAGCCTCCGCGCTGCAGATGCATCCTGATGCATGGGTATACTGCGACGAAGCGGCCGCTAAGAAGCTGAAGCTCAAGTACTACTACGCCTGGAGATCGGCGACGAAGCTGGGGCTCTGAAGATGGGCGACGACAACAATTTCGTCAGTTTCCTCTGCGGCGGTTGCCACACGGAGATCGAGGCGACGGTCGATATGATCGGCGAAACGACGGAGTGCCCGGCATGCGGCGTGAAGCTTGTCGTGCCAGACACCCGCGATCCCTCGGACGGCGTAGTGCGCCACACCGACTCCAGCCCGGCGAACGACGCCAGGTCGCAGGCGATGAAAGGCCGCACTATACGCATAGAGCTCGGCGACCTCTGAGACCGGAGGTCGCGAAATGGCGGCAAGGCGCAAGGTAAAAAGCAAAAAGAAAAAAGGCGCGGGGCGCATACGCGCCTTGCGCCTATCGATTGTTTCCGCCGTACTTCTCGCGCTATGGTGCGCGGCCGGAACGTGGTATGTGCACCATCCGCCGAAATGGCTCCAGCGCAAACGCGAATCGTGGCCTCTGTTCGTCACCGCGCCGCTGGAGGCCGTGGGCAATCCGGTGGGCGACATCACGGACGCGCTGGGGCTGACAGGCCACGACGCGGTATACGAATACGACGAACTCGCGCCATCGGGCGAAGTCGCGTTCGCCGGTCTACCGAAGCGGACGGGCTCGCCCGCGCCAGACGACATAACGGTTCTCGACCGCGGCGAGTTCATCGTCGGCTGGTCCGCCAGGCTTAAACATCCCGCATGGGTCGCCTACCACGTGCCGCAGGAAGCCCCGCATTTCGTCGGCAATAGGCCGCCTTTCTCGAAGGATAGATCCGTTCCCTCCTCGCCCCTTTCCTCCGCATACGACAAGTCCGGCTACGACAGGGGACACATGGCGCCGAACTTCGCGATCGCTTCGCGCTTCGGCGAATCCATGCAGAAGCAGACTTTCCTCATGACGAACATCTCTCCGCAAACACCGGCGCTGAACAGGGGCGTGTGGAAAGACGTCGAGCACAGGATCGCCAACTACTGGGCCGGCCGCTGGGGCGAAATCTGGGTTATCGTCGGCTGCATACCCGGCAACGACAATCTCAAGCTGGGCGCTAGCGGAATAGACATACCAAAGGCGTATTTCCAGGTCGTTGTTGCGCAGGAAGGCTACAACGTCCGCGCATTCGCCCTTCTCTTTCCGCAGAACGTCTCGTGGCACGAGTGGCCGACACGCTACCTGATAACCATAGACGAACTCGAGGAGCTTTCGGGGCTCGACTTCCTGCCGGACCTGCCCGAATTCATACAAAGCCCGCTTGAGGCCGAATTGCCTACGAGGCTTTGGCCGGTCCGCTTTTCCGACGTGTTCAGCCAGATTCTCTCCAACTGCAAATGAGCGACGCCGCGCCAGCGCCTGCAAAGCCCGCGCCCGCCTGGGGAATACTGCCGGACGAGTGGAAAGGCATTTTGGCGGAGCGGGGCTTGAGGCCCTTTCGAGCCGACCAGATTCTCCAATCGCTCTACCGCGACTACATCGGCGGGTGGGACGAGGCCACGACCCTGCCGAAGGATTTCCGCGAAACGCTCAAAAAAGAATTCCCGCTCACTCCCGCCACCATCGCAGCAACCTCGGAATCGGGCGACGGAACGAAAAAGCTTCTCGTCGCGTTCGAGGACGGAAATGCCGTGGAGACGGTCCTCATTCAGGCCACGGGACGCTTCACGCAGTGCATATCGACGCAGGTCGGCTGCGCCATGGGATGCGTCTTCTGCGCGAGCGGCGCAAGAGGTGTTGTAAGGTCGCTGAAGGCGGACGAGATAGTCGCGCAGTACCTCCTTGCGCGCAGATTCGGCGACATAACGAATATCGTTGTGATGGGGATGGGCGAACCCTTCGCCAACTACGCCGAAACGATGCGCGCACTCCGCCTGATTAACGCCGGCAAAGGCCCCAATCTCGGCGCGCGGCACATAACGATATCGACTTGCGGCGTGGTGCCGGGAATAGAGAAACTCGCGGACGAGAACATACAATTCGAGCTGTCCGTCTCGCTCCATGCGCCGAACGACGAACTCCGCTCGCGGCTTATGCCGGTAAACAGGCAATGGCCGCTCGACGAACTGATACCGGCCTGCGCCGCCTACACGAAAAAGACGAAAAGGATAATCACCTTCGAATACACCGTCATCGAGGGAGTCAACGATTCAAGGGCATGCGCGGATGAGCTCGCGCGACTCGTCAGGCGCGTCCCGATGGCGAAAGTGAACCTTATTCCGCTTTCGCCCGTTTCGCATCGCCCCGATTTCAGGACGCCGGACGAAAGGACTATGATGATGTTCCTCGACGTCCTCATGAAGGCGAAGGTTCAGACGATGCTGCGGCGCAGCAGAGGCAAGGACGCGAACGCCGCCTGCGGACAGCTGAGGCTGAGGAATCTCGATGGTCAAGAGCGGCATAACTAAAGAGGAGATCATCGCCTGGGGCGGCGCGGAGGTCTTCAACCAGGCCCTCGCGATGTGCAATGCGGGCGACGTTTCGGACGTCAGGTACGATGACGAAAAGCTTGAGATATCCGGCAAGATAATCCGCGAGAACGGCTGGGGGATGCCGGTGAGCCTTACGCTCAAGGACAGAGGGACCGTTAAGTCGCACTGTCCCTGCTACCACAACCAGAAACTCGGCCAGATATGCCCGCACGTGGTCGCCATCGCAATAGCGCAGATGGTGATCGAAATGGATGACGAGCCGGAAGAGACGGCCGAGACGCGGCAACCGGGAGAGGACGCGCCCGGAGAAGCGGCCGAAGAGGAATACATAGAAGTTCCTATGAAGCCGGCAATGTACGCCTACGTTTCCGGTTCGCGCGCGTCGCTTTCCATCGCGGTCGACGCGTGGTATGGCGACATAGATTTTCCGGCGTGCTAGATACATGGCGAAAAGGTGGTCTATCTGCCCTCTCCAGACGATCCGCTCGTGAGGCGCGTGAGAAGCGTGAAGTCCGAGCGTGAGGCCCTCGGCTCGCTCGCGAAATGGGGCTTCGAACCAGGATACAAATCGAGCGACCTCAAGCTGTACATCACCGATCCCCACAAAGTGCTCAACTTCCTCGGAGCGGGGCTGCCCTCGCTGAGGCGCGCGGGATGGAAGGTCGATCTCGCGCCGAAACTCTCGGAACTTGTCGATTCGTTCAAGTACATCGTTCCCGTAGTGGACGTCAGGGACGCCGAGGACGGATGCTTCGACGTCCGCTACCGCTTCGAAAGCAGGGGCGGGACCGTTTCGCCGATAGAGATACAGGCCGCGCTCAACAGGGGCGACGCCGCGATACTCAAGAACGGCGAAGTTTTTCTGATGGATAACGCCGCCATCGAGACCATGCACGGAGTGTTCGCCGATTGCGCGCGCTCGCAGAACGGAGCGCCGAGAGGATGGTTCCGCGTCAAGTCCGTCCACGGCGCCTACGTGCGCTCGGCGCTCTGGAAGCTGCAGGACGTAATAGACCTCGACGACCGGCAGGCCCCGCGCTGGAAGAGCTCGACGAAACTCCTCAGCCGGAACGGCAACACAAAATACGAGCCGGTAGCCCTCGGAAAACTCGAGCCGATACTGCGGCCCTACCAGAAGCAGGGCGTATATTGGCTGCGCTTCCTCGAATGCTCAGGGCTTACAGGACTCCTTGCCGATGAAATGGGCCTCGGCAAGACGCTCCAGACCCTGACGTGGCTCGCGCTTCCCCGTGCGGGAGCGGCGGAGAAAAAGCCCGCTCTGATCGTCTGCCCAACGTCGCTCGTCCGCAACTGGCAGGCCGAAGCCGCGAAATTCACCCCGTGGATGAGGACCCTCGTAGTTTCCGGCCCTGACCGCGCGGATGATTTTCCGCTGATTCCTTCCGCCGATCTTGTCGTGACCTCCTACGCCCTTCTGCAACGCGATTTCGAGCAGGCATATCTCGGCAGGGAATTTTCCGCCGTGGTCCTCGACGAAGCCCAGCGCATAAAGAACCGCGACACGAAGAACGCGAAGGCCGTCAAGCTCATCGCCGCCGAACGCCGCCTGGCCCTGACGGGAACGCCGATAGAAAACTCCGTCGCGGATGCGTGGTCGATATTCAACTTCCTTATGCCGGAATACCTCGGCGACTGGGAATCGTTCAAGATGAACTTCGCCGACGCGATTTCATCCGACGATTCCTCCGCCTCGGGCGCAGCCCTGGACAGGCTTAAAATGAAAATGCAGCCCTTCATACTGCGCCGCCTGAAGAAGACCGTCGCGAAGGACCTGCCGGACAAGATCGTCAAGCTCTCCTACTGCCCGATGGACGAGGATTCGCAGCGCGAATACGCGAGGCTCCTCGCCCAGACGCGCACGAAGGCGGGCGCGATGATCAAGGCCAACGGATTTTCAAAGTCGCGCTTCGAGCTGCTCGCGATGCTGATGAAGCTCAGAATGATCGCCTCCGTAGGCAAGCTCGACGCTTTTCTGGAGCAGCTTGAAAGCGCGATAGATGGCGGCCACAAGATACTCGTCTTCTCGCAGTTCGTCAAAACTCTGCAGCTTATCGCGGCCGAACTCCAGAGCCGTGAAATTCCATTCTGCTATCTCGACGGTTCCACGAAAGACCGCCTCGGCGAATGCAACCGCTTCAACCGTTCGCCGGAGATACCGGTCTTCCTCATATCGCTCATGGCGGGAGGAACGGGGCTCAACCTTACCGGTGCGGACATGGTGATGCATTACGACCCTTGGTGGAATCCTGCGGTCGAGGACCAGGCCACCGACCGCGCGCACCGCATCGGACAGAAAAAGAACGTCTATGTGATGAAGATGATCGCCTCGGGCACGATAGAAGAAAAGGTCCTCGAGCTGCAACGCCGCAAACAGACCGTCATCGCCGCCACGGTCGGCACGACCGATTCGGCGGTAATGGAAAAACTCACGGCAGAGGATTTCGCCTCCCTCCTGTCGTGAGCTTTCCGGTCTTGCCGCGACTTTTTTGGTCAGCGGCTCTTCGCGAACGCGGCGATCGCGAAATCGATGTCCTCGGGCGTGTGCGCGGCGGACATCTGGGTTCTGATTCTCGCCTTGCCCATCGGAACGACGGGGTAGAAGAATCCGGTCGCGTAAACGCCGTTCTTGTAGAGGTTCTCGCTCATCTTGACCGCGACTTCGGCATCGCCGAGCATCACGGGCACTATCGGGTGGTGCCCGGGGACGAGGTTGAATCCGAGCGCTGACATTCCTTCGCGGAAGCGCTTGGCGTTGGCGTTGAGCCTTTCGCGGAACTCGCTTCTCGTACGGGCGATTTCGATGGCCTTGAGCGAAGCCGCCGCGACCGGCGGGGGAACGGCGTTCGAGAAGAGGTAGGGCCTCGCCTTTTGGCGGAGGATGTCCACAATCTCCTGCCGCGCCGCAACATATCCGCCCGAAGCACCGCCGAGCGCCTTGCCGAAAGTGCCCGTTATTATATCCACACGGCCGGTCACTCCGCAATCCTCCACCGAGCCCGCGCCCGTAGCGCCAAGAACACCCGCGGCGTGGGAGTCGTCCACCATCACGAGCGCATCGTATTTGTCGGCGAGGTCGCAAATCTCCTTGAGGGGCGCGATTATGCCGTCCATCGAAAACACACCGTCCGTGACAATCAGCTTGAACCTCGCGCCGGCTTCGGCCGCCGCCACGAGCTGCTTCTCGAGATCGGCCATGTCGCCGTTGGCGTAGCGGAATCTCTTCGCCTTGCAGAGTCTCACGCCGTCGATGATCGAAGCGTGGTTCAGCGCGTCTGAGATTATCGCGTCCTCCGCGCCGAGCAGAGCCTCGAAAACACCACCGTTCGCGTCGAAGCAGCTGCCGAAAAGTATGCAGTCGTCGGCGCCCGTCCAGTCAGCGACCGCCCGCTCCAGCTTACGGTGCAGCGTGTTCGTTCCGCAAATGAACCTGACGGACGCCATGCCATAGCCGTACTTCGCGGTGGCTTCGCGGGAGGCCTCGACTATCTCGGGATGATTGGCGAGCCCGAGATAGTTGTTCGCGCACATATTGAGGAGCGGAGTGCCATTCTCCAGCACAACCCGCGCGCCCTGCGCCGTCGCGATCGTCTTTTCGTTCTTGTAGAGGCTCTTGGCCTTGAGGTCCGCTATCGTCTCCTGGAGATGCGCCTGGAACTTGCCGTACATTTTCAGTCCTCCCAATCGAGTATCACCTTGCCGGACTTTCCGGAAATCATCGCCTCGAAGCCTTTTTCGTAGTCGGTGTACTTGAAGCGGTGGGTTATCACGGGCGAGATATCGAGTCCACCCTGGATCATCGCCCCCATCTTGTACCACGTCTCGAACATTTCGCGCCCGTAGATGCCCTTTATCTTGAGGCCCTTCCAGACGATATGGTTCCAGTTGACCTTCGTATCCGACCCGTGTATGCCGAGAAGCGCTATGCGGCCGCCGGTGTTCATATTCTCGATCATCTGGTTGAGGCAGGGCGCAGCGCCGGACATTTCAAGGCCGACGTCGAAACCCTCGACCATTCCAATCTGCCGCATCACGTCCTCGAGCTTTTCGGACTTCGCGTTGACCGTGCGCGTCGCGCCGAGGCGCTTCGCGAGGCCGAGGCGGTAGTCGTTCACGTCCACCACAACGACATTCCGCGCGCCGACGTACTTCGAGATTCCCGCCGCCATTATGCCGATCGGGCCCGCACCAGTGATTAGCACGTCCTCGCCGACCATGTTGAATGAAAGCGCCGTGTGCGTCGCGTTGCCGAACGGATCGAAAATCGCGTAGAGTTCGTCATCGATCGAAGGATCGCAGTGCCACACGTTCGACTCGGGTATCGAGAGGTATTCCGCGAAAGCTCCGTCACGGTTCACGCCCACGCCCCTCGTCTCGCGGCAGAGGTGGCGCTGGCCGGCGCGGCAGTTGCGGCAGTGCCCGCACACAATGTGGCCCTCGCCGCTGACCCTCTCGCCGACCTTCACGCTCTTCACGTTCGAGCCTACCTCCACGACCTCGCCGACATATTCGTGACCGATCGTGAGCGGCGGCTTGATCTCCTCCTGCGCCCACGAGTTCCATTCGTAGATGTGGACGTCGGTGCCGCATATCGCGGTCTTCTTTATCTTTATGAGAACGTCGTTTATGCCGACTTCCGGCATCGGCTTCTCGACCAGTTGCACGCCCTTTTCGCGCGCCGCCTTGACTATGGCTTTCATGGAATAATCCTCTCCTTGCTTTCGAAGAATTATGGGTAGTATATCAAATTCCCCCCGCCCCGGTCAACCCGCCAGATGGCGGAGGTTCCCCATTTTCTTCCTGTGCTGCCGAGCCCTCGCGAACCTGTACGCGGTTTTGACATTTTTTGCAATTAAGCGGTGCCCTCCTTGGCCGATCTTCGCTATAATACGAAGTGCTAAACACGAACAAGGAGGAGCAACACCATGTATGATACCAAAATCGCGGCGAAATTGCTAGCCCAGCTCAACGGATTTTCGGGGAGGATTTCTCCCCATTTTC
>JAGCPM010000002.1 GCA_017965685.1 Kiritimatiellia bacterium
AAGGAGGCTATAGTCACGATGGGAGGCTTGTCTCTGGACGAGATCGACCCCGAGACGATGCAGTCGCGCAGGGTTCCAGGTCTTTATTTTGCCGGAGAGGTTCTTGACATCGACGGACCGACAGGCGGCTACAATCTGACGCTTGCATTCGCCACCGCCCGCCTGGCTGTCGAGTCGATCGCAGGATGCTGAGGAACGTCCGATGGAGATTCTGTACGAAGACGGAGACATTGTGGTTGTCAACAAGCCGGCGGGCATCATCGTCCATCCCGCGCCTGGGCACGAAAGGGGCTCGCTTTCGGACGAGCTGGTCCGCCGCTATCCCGAAATGGCCCATGTCGGTTCGGATGAACGGCCTGGCGTAGTGCATCGGCTGGACCTTGAGACAAGCGGCGTTATGGTGTTCGCCTTGAACCGCAAAGCGTATCTCTCCCTGCGCCGCCAGTTCGAGTCTCACGAAACCGTCCGCAAGACGTATCTTGCCGTTGTTCATGGCGCGCCGAAGGAAAAGAGCGGCACGATCGACTCTCCGGTCGGGCGCGACCGGCTTTCGGCCGTGACGCATTGGACTCTCCTCGCGAAGCGTGGCGGAGTTTCGCTTGTCGAGTTCCGCATCGACACTGGAAGAATGCATCAGATACGTATACACGCCGCTGCGCTCGGAACGCCAATCGTGGGCGACCGCGTCTACGGAGACCGGAATAGGGATATGCGCCTGCGCCGCCGCCCGGAACGGCAGTTGCTGCATGCCGGCGAGCTTTCGTTTCTGCACCCCTCGACCGGGAAGAGGGTCTCGTTCTCGTGTCCGCCGCCGGAGGATATCGTTTATGCGGTCTGACATGATGAAGTGCCTTGCTTCCAGTGCCGTGTTGCCGGAGGGCGAGATCTTATGAACTACGCATCGATACGCACTTGCGACATCGCGAATGGAGAGGGAGTCAGGGTCTCCTTGTTCGTTTCCGGTTGTACGCATCGCTGCAAAGGCTGCTTCAACGAGGACGCCCAATCCTTCTCCTACGGCAAGAAGTTCACCGCCGAGACTGAGGCGTTTCTTCTGGACGCGATCTCAAAGCCGTACATATCTGGGCTCACTCTTCTTGGCGGCGAGCCGATGGAACCGGTCAACCAATCCGGGCTTATCGGATTTCTGCGCGAATTCCGGCGCAGATGGCCGCTGGGCGGCGCTCGGGATCTGTGGATATACACTGGCTGCGTGTACGAACTCGACCTGCTGCCCACTTCCGGTGCGGCCATTGGAATGGAATATTCCACGCCGCACCGCTATTGGAGAACCGCATTTACGGACGAAATTCTCTCCTACACCGATGTTCTGGTGGATGGTCCTTTCATCGAGGAGCTAAAGGACATATCGCTGAAATTTCGCGGAAGCTCAAATCAGCGTATTCTCAAGCTCCACAATTTATGATATACTATCTTTTTCTTTACGGGGCGTAGCGCAGTCTGGTAGCGCACCTGCCTTGGGCGCAGGTTGTCGTGGGTTCAAATCCCGCCGCCCCGACCATCTTAAATCCCGCTGAATCGGAGAATGGTTCATTCTGCGAGTATGCGGAAAACAGAAAATCCCCAGTAATTTGGGGATTTTTCGTTTTTCTCCCCTCGCGAAATTCTCTCCTCGCCTCCTTTCGGGCGGCAAATTCTCCCCTCTTCCGGTAGAATCACTCCAACTTTCTCTGCGCGGATTGTCATAGGTTCATTCTACGCTTCGCCCAATGTTTACGGGGGTGGGATGCGTGTCGTGGACGTTCCCGGCGCGATTTTTGGCGCGGGTTGTCGTGTTCATCATAGAGAGCCAACCACCTCGTTGCACACTTTTACGTCGTCTGACTATAAAACGCCGAACGCATTTTGAACCGGCATCGCACTGGTCGCCGAACGGTGCCAGAATGCCGTTTATGAAAAAAGTCCGTTAATCCACGTCGCACCGTATCGTATAAGCGTCTGGAGAGGAAGAAACACGCCGCATCGTGCAGGCTTGGGAAAAGATGAAAATAGTCGTCTATTCCCGCTTGACTGTATGCGACATACTACGGCATTATATGCTCGGAAAATCGTAATGGAGACAACAGAAGATGGAAACGCTGCCAAAGGCCCTGGCCGAAGAGATCGAGAGCCTCGAAGAGCTGGACGCGAGGGCTCTCAAGAGAAAGTATCCGGCATTGCTTTCCGACGCGACTGGACGGACGTGAAGTTCAGGATGCCGCGAATGCCGGCGGCGGCCAGCGCGTCCGCGCACCCCTGCGCGGACGCGTTCGGCACGGTGAGGATCGCGAGCTTCACCTTGAGGCGCTTCACGAGGCGCGGCAGGTCTTCCATCGGGCGCACCTTCACGCCGTGGACAGTCTCGCCGAACATCTTGGCGTTCGAGTCGAACGCGACGACGATGGAGAGGTTCTGCTCCTCGAACCCGCCGTAGCCGAGAAGCGCGCTGCCGAGGGAGCCGACCCCGACGAGTACGGCGTCGGTCGCGTTGTCCCAGCCGAGCGCGCGGTTGATCGCATCCTGTATCTCCTTGGCGGGGTAGCCGCGGCGCGGCCTGCCGGGCACTCCAACCATCGCCAGATCCTTTCGGACGAGCACGGTGTCGAGCTTCAGCCCTTCGGCAAGGACGTATGTCGAGACGAACCTCTCCCCCTCGGCGATCATTTCGCCGATGGCGCGCAGATAGATGGGGTATCTGCGGATCGTCGGCAGGGGGAACGGCTGTGGGCGTATTTTCTCCATGGCGCATATTATAACATTTCTCCGGCCGAATTGATACCAGGATAGCAATAAAAAAATATTAAATATTTTTATATCGCTACTTGAATACGGATATAAAAGATGCTATAATATGCGCCGGTTTCTCCTGAAAAGGGTTTCGGGGGGACGATCCGACAAGGAAAGAACAAAGGAAATGGACACAGAAGCAAATGTTGCGGCGGAGAATCCCGTCGCGGACCTGGAGGCGACCCTGGCGAAGGTCAGGGCGGCGCAGGCGAAATACGCCACGTTCTCGCAGGAGCAGGTGGACGCGGTCTTCCGCGCCGCTGCGCTCGCGGCGAACTGCCAGCGAATCCCCCTCGCGAAGATGGCCGTCGCCGAGACGGGCATGGGCGTCGTGGAGGACAAGGTGATCAAGAACCACTACGCCTCCGAATACATCTACAACGCCTACAAGAACACCAAGACCTGCGGAGTAGTAGAGACCGACGAGGCGGCGGGCATCCAGAAGATCGCCGAGCCCATCGGCGTCGTCGGCGCGGTGATTCCGACCACCAACCCGACTTCTACCGCAATCTTCAAGTGCCTCCTTTCGCTCAAGACGCGCAACGGCATCGTCATCAGCCCCCATCCCCGCGCCAAGAACTCGACCATCGCCGCGGCGAAGATCGTGCTGGACGCCGCAGTGAAGGCGGGTGCGCCGGAGGGCATTATCGGCTGGGTCGAGGCTCCGTCGCTCCCCAAGACGAACTTCCTGATGAAGGAGGCCGACATCATCCTCGCGACTGGTGGCCCCGGAATGGTCAAGGCCGCGTATTCGAGCGGCACTCCCGCCCTCGGCGTCGGCGCAGGCAACACGCCCGCGATCATCGACGAGACGGCCGACCTTACGCTTGCGGTCAGCTCGATAATCCACTCCAAGACCTTCGACAACGGCATGATCTGCGCCTCCGAGCAGAGCGTAATCGCCGAGGAAGCCGTCTACGACGACGTGCGCGCGCTTCTCGTCAAGATGGGCTGCCACCTGCTCAGCAAGTCCGAGCTGGAGGCTACGCGCAAGACGATCCTCATCAACGGCGCACTTAACGCAAAGATCGTCGGACAGAAGGCCGCGACGATCGCCGAGCTCGCCGGCTTCAAGGTTCCGGCGGACACGAAGGTGCTCGTCGGCGAGGTCGAGAGCGTCGAGCTTTCCGAGGAGTTCGCGCACGAGAAGCTTTCGCCCGTGCTGGCGCTCTATCGCGCTAAGGACTGGGCCAAGGCGCTCGACAAGGCCGAGAGGCTTGTCGCGGACGGCGGCTACGGCCACACTTCATCGGTCTATCTCGACGAGGTCAACGAGAAGGCCAAGATCGCCGAGTTCGGCGCCCGCATGAAGACATGCCGCATACTCGTCAACACGCCTTCGTCGCACGGCGGCATCGGCGACATCTACAACTTCAGCCTCGCTCCGTCGCTCACGCTCGGCTGCGGTTCGTGGGGCGGAAACTCCGTGAGCGAGAACGTAGGCGTCAAGCATCTCATAAACATCAAGACAGTAGCAATGAGAAGAGAAAACATGTTGTGGTTCCGTGCGCCCGAGAAGGTCTACCAGAAGAAGGGCTGCCTCGCGGTCGCCCTGCGCGAACTTGGCGCGGAGCTCGGCAAGAAGAAGGCGTTCATCGTCACAGACAGCTTCCTCTACGCGAACGGCTACACAAAGGCCATCGAGAAGTCGCTCGAGGAGCAGGGCCTCATGTTTACGACGTTCTCCAACGTCGCTCCCGATCCGACGCTCGCCTGCGCCAAGGAGGGCGCCAAGCTCATGGCTGGCTTCAAGCCTGACGTGATCATCGCCGTCGGCGGCGGCAGCGCGATGGACGCGGCCAAGATCATGTGGGTTCTCTACGAGCATCCCGAAGTGGACTTCCAGGACATGGCGATGCGCTTCATGGACATCCGCAAGCGCGTCTACACGTTCCCGAAGATGGGCGAGAAGGCGTATTTCGTCTGCGTACCGACCTCCGCGGGAACGGGCTCCGAGGTTACGCCGTTCGCCGTCATCACCGACGAGACGAGCGGGGTCAAGTATCCTCTCGCCGACTACGCGCTCATGCCGAACATGGCCATTGTCGACGCCGACATGCAGATGATGGCGCCGCC
>JAGCPM010000089.1 GCA_017965685.1 Kiritimatiellia bacterium
GGGAACAGGCGGCGAGGAGGCCGCATTGTTCGCGGGCGATCTGTTCAGGATGTATTCAAGATGGGCCGAGGCGAACGGATTCAGGATTTCGCTGATGAGTTCGTCGCCGACCTCTCTCGACGGCTACAAGGAAGTGGTCTTTACCGTGGTTGGCGAAGGAGCTTACGGCAAGCTGCGGTTCGAATCCGGCGGGCACAGGGTCCAGAGGGTGCCCGTGACCGAGCAGCAGGGCAGGGTTCACACTTCCGCCGCGACGGTGATAGTTTTTCCGGAGGCGGACGAAGAGGACGATCTGGAGATTCCCGAGAAAGATATCCGCATCGATCTTTTCTGCGCCGGCGGAGCGGGCGGACAGCACGTCAACAAGACCGAATCAGCCGTCCGCATGACCCATATCCCGACAGGGCTCGTGGCGGTATGCCAGGACGAGCGCAGCCAGATACGGAACCGCGAGAAGTGCCTGGCGACCCTCAAGGCCAGGATTCTCGATTTCAGACGGCGCGAGGCGGAGGCGAAGTTGGGTGCATCGAGGCTTTCGCTGAGGGGAAGCGGCGACAGGTCGGAAAGAATACGTACCTACAACTTTCCCCAGAACCGCATGACCGACCACAGAATCGACCTCACTCTCTATTCGCTCGACAGGATAGTCGATGGCGACCTCAATCCCGTTCTCGACGCTCTTGCCGAGCACGACCTCAACGAGCGCATCGCCATGGCTTGACGGGCGGTGCGATTATTGATATATTATTCACCATGAAAAACAAATGTGCTTTCCCCATTGCCGTCCTTGCCGTTGCGGCGGTCATTTCAGCTTCAGCGCGCACTGTCATGCCTCTTGACGAAGGCTGGCAGTTCCGGTGGGGCAAGGAGAGAAACGCGGACGAAGGGTGGAAGACGGTGGACCTTCCTCACGACGCGCAGTTCGAGCAGCCGTGGCAGAAAGGCAGCGGCGCGCGCGGCTTCAAGCCAATGGGCGAGATGTGGTACCGCAGGAAATTCCACACTCCCGGCGAGGCGGCGGGCAATCGCGCGTGGCTGGAGTTCGGCGGTATACTCTGCATAGCCGACGTTTACGTAAATGGCACCAAGGTTGCCGGGACGGACTACGGCTACCTTCCCGTAGCTGCCGACATTACCGGCGTATTGAATGACGATGGCGAAAACACGGTGGAAGTGTGGTGCTCTACCGGATCGACCGGCGGAAGCAGATGGTACACGGGCGCCGGACTGTACCGCGATGCGAAACTCGTTGTCAAGCCGGCGATCGCAATCGCAAGGAACGGAATATTCGTTATGGCGGATGCGTCAGGACTCGTGAAAGCAAGCGTTGAACTGGATGGATTTGCCCGCAAAGGCGGCAAGATGGCACTTGATGTAGTCGTGACGGTAAGGGACTGCGATGGCAAGGCGGTCGCGGAGGCGAAGGCCACGGCGCCCTGGTCCAAGCTCGAGCATCAGGAAGTTGCGCTGCCGGAAATGACGATTGAGAATGTGAAGCTTTGGGATGTGGATTCGCCAAATCTCTATACGGCGGAGGTGCGGCTTGTTCTTGACGGAAAAGAAATCGACCGCGACGCGGTGCGTTTCGGCGCAAGGACGGTCGAGTTTGGATACGATTTCGGCATGAAGCTGAACGGCAGGAAGATATTTCTCACAGGCATGAGTTGCCACCACGATCTGGGATGCCTTGGCGCAGCTGCGTATAGAAGGGCGATTCGCCGTCAGTTCGAGACGATGAAACGCTTCGGCTACAATGCGATACGCTGTTCGCACAATCCGTATTCGGAGGATTTCTACGAGCTTGCGGACGAGATGGGGCTTGTCGTCGTGGACGAGCTCATTGATAAGTGGAGCGACAAGGACTACTGGCTGCGCCGCAAGCCGTTCACGCAAATCTGGCCGCAGCTTCTGACCGACTGGATAAAGCGAGACCGCAACCACCCGAGCATCGTGGCGTGGAGCCTTGGTAACGAGTTTCAGATGCGCGAAGACTTATGCGGGTACCAGATGTTCGGCGATTGGGGAGTTACGATGTTCCGCATCATGCGTGAGGCGGCAAAACGCTGGGACCCTACGCGCCACGTGACGGCTGCGATGTATCCGGCGCGAGCGGGCGGAATAACGAAGAATGATCCTGGATGGGCTGGAGCGCCCGTGGTTCCTGAGATTGCGGCGATAAGCGATTTCGCGTCCTTCAACTACCAGTGGCAGACATACGGCGAATGCGTAAAACTCGTGCCTGGACTCACCATATTCCAGAGCGAGGCTGCGGTGCGCGAACTTGCGGCTCCCTTTTTCGGGATGGATCGCGAGCATACTATCGGAATATGCTGGTGGGGTGCGCTTGAGTATTGGGGCGAATCTAACAAATGGCCGAAGAAAGGATGGAACTACTCCTTCTTCTCGCACGCGCTCGAGCCTTATCCGTCGGCATATCTCATAAAGAGCGCAATCTCTAAAGATCCTTGCTTGCGAATAGGCGTGGAAAGAACCGGCGGCGAAAGCGAGGAATGGAACGACGTGAAAGTGGGGCGGGTCGATGAATCGTCCTCGTGGGAAGGCAAGAGCGGCGAAATGAAGCGCGTTCGCATCTACACCAACCAGTGCGAAGTCGAGCTCTTCCTCAATGGAAAGTCGCTCGGTAAGAAAGCCAACGACGCTAAGGAGAACGCCGGCAGGAATATCGTCACGTGGCAGATGCCGTTTGAACCGGGCGAACTCAAGGCTGTCGCGGGCGATGTCTCTCACGCCATCCGCACGGCTGGCGAGGCTGTCGCGCTCAAGGCGGAGGTAGAGGCGGACGATTACAAGGCCGACGGCAAGGACCTCATTTACGTCCGTTGCCGCGCCGTCGACAAGGACGGAAATCAAGTGTGTTCATGGAACGAAAAGGTGTCGTTTTCATGCGAAGGCGCGGCGAAGTTCCTCGCCTGCGACAACGGCGACCACTACACGGACGAGCTCTTCACAAGCGACATCACAGCCAAGAACGCGAAGGACGGTTTCATCCTCGGTGTGTTCCGCTGCGGCAAGAATCCGGGCCTCGCAAAGCTGTCGATCGTGGCGGAAGGTTTGCCGCCTGTCGAGTTGCCGGTCGAAATCCGTTGACCGGAAGCGGTGCCTCACAGGTTGACCGGAGAGGTTGGAATTTGATATACTTTCCGCCGATGAAACTATACGGCATAGCGGCACTCGCGATAGTGCAGGCTCTGACAGGGCCAAAGGCCATCGAAGAGATACGCAGATTAGAAGGCGGAGAGCAGTTCCTCCAGCAATTCCTCGGCGATGCCCAATGGGTCGAGGAATTCGCTTTCTCCGGACCTGTGAACACCATTCCATGGCGCAAACCAGCCGAAGAGACGCTTGCCGCGTACAAGGCGGACGAAGCGGTACGCTGCATTGCCGCGCTCAAGACGCTCTGCAAGATCGTCGCACGCGACACTTCGGGCGCAATCGCAACCACGAAGCCGTTGCGCAATGCGGCGACGGCGTTGGTGCTGAACCACGCTACCGATTTCAGTGACGAGAAGATTTTCGCGATCATGGATTGTTACGCCCAATGGTATCGCGAAGGGACTCTCATTGACGCGGTAGAGGGCTACGACACGCGGCAGTGGCGCGAGGTCATGGCGTTCGGGCAGAATGCACCGCTCGGCGTCGATTCCCTGAAGTGGATACACGACTTCGCAAACCTGCCGCCCCCGATGTACAAGGATGCCTGCTGGCTTTGCGAATACAGGCCGTTCAATTGCTTCGGAGCGTCCGTGCAGGGACCGGACTACTACACGCCCTGGGGGAAGGAGATGAGCATTCAGGAGCTGCGCTACAGGGTGGGCGGAGTATGCGGAGCTCTTTCGAAATTCGCGTCGCACGCGGCAGCTTCGCACGGCATCCGCTCGTTCACGGCGGCGCAGCCGGGGCATTGCGCGTTCACGCTGTGGGACTTCAAGAACGATCGCTGGTCGATTGCGTACAACGTGACGGCCCACTCGGAACCTCATTTCACGCTTGGCGGAAGAGGCTTCGCCGCTTTGGAGGAGCAGGATGACTATTTCAGAAGGCCCGAAAGAAAATCCGCCGAAAGATTGCGTGCGGAAGGGAAGTTCGCCGAATCCATGAAGACCTGCAAGGGCAACTGGCAGGCGGCATACGAGTGGTGGCTCGCGTTGAAAGCCAAGGAACCGGCCGCCGTTGACGAATGGAAGGCGTATGGCGAGGCTCTGAGAGTGTGTTTCGCAAACGCGCCAAGCCAGGGATGGCAGATTTACGCGAAATACCTCAATTCGGCGCGGTACGGCCGCGAGTACATTGAGTCCGAGGTCGAGAAGGGTTTGTGGGCGTTCAGGGAGCGCGAAGTGGAGACTGTCGAGCGGGCGTACTTCGACGAGCTGGCGCTGGATCCGATATCAAGGCTTTTCGGAAAGGACGAGACGATGTGGAAGCTTCTGCCGATGATGCTCGCCAGCCAGGCGAACACTCCGAGCTTCTACGTGCAAACGGTCAATTGGGGCTCCAAGGTGTTCATGTCCACTCCCGCGAACGCGGAGCGCTTCCTCGCGGCGGTCAGGGAGAGCGTCGAGAAGACTGGCGCCAAGCTTGATTTCGCCGGAATGGTCGTGGCGGCTTCCGCAAGCGAGGATGTGGGAATGTTCAGGGAAGTCTTTTCCATGATTGACGCGGTATCGCCGGAAAGTCTGCCGAAGAAGACTGACAGGGCCTGGCCGGAAAAGGATTACGGCGGAGACCTTCTTTCCCCGGATGGCATGGTGGCGATGACTTCCACCTGCAGCTGGGATAGACCGCTCGGATACAGAAGCGCTCTGGAGCGTTTCGATGTGGACGCCAATTTCGCGTTCCATACGGACAAGCAGGATTCTCCGGCGGCATTTGTGATCCTTCCCGGCGACAGCGAGATAACGGGTATCACCGTCGTGAACTCTGCGTCTTGCCCGTGGCGTCAGCCTCCGGTTGAAATCAGGGTGTCGGAGGACGGGCAGAATTTCGATCTGGTGTACAGATCAGAGGAAAACAAGCCAGAATGGAGAGCCGCCTTCGACCGTCCCAGGAAGGCGAAGTACGTCATGGTGAGCAGAGAGGCCAAGGCGAAGGATGAATTCTTCCACCTAAAGAAGATACTTGTATATGGCAGGAAGCTCTACTGATTTCAAAGCGGTGATACTCGCCGGAGGCTCCGGCGAAAGGTTCTGGCCGCTTTCGACGCCGGAGCGGCCGAAACAGTTTCTGAGAGTCTTCGGCGGCGAATCGCTTTTGAGGCAGAGCGTGACGAGGCTTCTTGGGCTGGTGAGGTTTGAGGATGTTTTCGTGGTCACCTCGAAGGCGCTTGTGTCGGCCACAAGAAAGGAGCTACCGGAAATCCCGCCCGGAAACATTGTCGGCGAGCCGATGCGGCGCGATACTGCGGCTGCCGTCGCGCTTGGCGTGGCTATGGCGGGGAAGGGCGTCATAGGCGTGTTCTCGAGCGATCAGATGGTGCGCGATGCGAAAGGCTTCAGGGAGACGGTCAAGAAGGCTGTTGCAAAGGCGAAATCAGGTCCTAAGATCGTCACGATAGGAATCAAGCCCACTTTCGCCTCGACGGGATTCGGCTACGTCGATCCCGTGACGAAGCGCTTCGCGGAGAAGCCTGACAGGAAGAAGGCGTCGGAGTATCTGAAGAAAGGGTATCTCTGGAACGCCGGGATGTTCATCGCCACGCAGTCTACCTTCCGGCGCGCATTCGTGGCGCATGCGACAGAACTGACCGCGCTTAGCGAATCGAACGGCGCGCCAGAGCGGCTAAAGGCGGTCTACGAGGCGTTGCCGAAGATTTCCTTCGACTACGCGATAATGGAAAAATACGGCGACGTGGACGTGGTGCCGGGCGATTTCGGATGGGACGACGTGGGGAGTTTCGCCGCGTTCGACACCTACTTCCCGCACGACAGGGCCGGGAACGTCCGCGAAGGACCTTGCACCGTTGTCGAATCGAAGGGGAACATCTGCGTCGCGAGGTCGGCGAGAATATCGCTTCTCGGAGTGGACAATCTTGTCGTGGTGACGACGCCGGACGCGGTGCTTGTTGCGTCAAAGGACCGCATATCCGAGATGAAGAAGCTTTTCGCGAAGTGAAACGCAGGTACAGGATAACGGTCGCCTACGACGGCTCGGGCTATTCCGGCTGGCAATACCAGGAAAACGCGACTGGAATACAGCAA
>JAGCPM010000090.1 GCA_017965685.1 Kiritimatiellia bacterium
CGCCTGACGGAACGCCTTGGTGCCGCTGGAGGCTATCGTGCCGAGGTTCTTCTCCAGCTCCTCCGCGTCCATGCCGATTCCGTTGTCGGCTATCGTCAGCGTGTTCGCGTCCTTGTCCGCCGTGATGGTTATTCCCCACTCAGGTCTTTCCGGCGCGATCGTCTTGTCGGTGAGCGCAAGATACTTCGCCCGGTCTATCGCGTCGGACGCGTTTGAGACTAGTTCCCTGAGGAATATCTCCTTTTTGGAATACAGCGAATTGACAACAAGGTCAAGCATCTCCGCGATTTCCGCGCGGAATTCGTTCTTTTTCGTTTCCATATGTCTTTGTCCGGATTAGGCCTTTGGCCAGAATTTGTCGGCGAGCTTCGAGGGAATTCCCACTTCGCCCTTCTCGAAATTATCCGCGAGGATCTTCCACCCCAAGTCTAGCGCGTCCTCGAGAGAAATGTTGACGGAAAGGTCCATCATGTTCTTCTCGAACGCCGCGCCGTACTTGAGCAGCTTCTGGTCCCACGCCGACATCTTGAAGCCCATCGACTGCTTCTCGACGGTTTCCTTGTATTGCGAGTAGAGCTTGATCATCGCGTCCATGATGGTGCGGTGGTCTTCGCGCGTATTCTTGTTGACCTGTTGCTTGAGACGCGAAAGCGAACCGAACGGCTCGATGCGTCCGTTGCTGAGGTAGAACTGGCCTTCGGTGATGTAGCCGGTGTTGTCGGGGACGGGATGCGTTACGTCGCCGCCCGGCATCGTCGTGACGGCGAGGATCGTGATGGAGCCGGCGCCGTCGAAATCCACCGCCTTCTCGTAACGCGAGGCGAGCTGGGAATAGAGGTCGCCCGGATAGCCGCGGTTCGAGGGAATCTGCTCCATGGTGATGGCGATTTCCTTCATCGCGTCCGCGAAGCTCGTCATATCGGTAAGAAGAACGAGAACGTCCTTGCCCTTGAGCGCGAACTTCTCGGCGACCGCGAGCGACACGTCCGGAACAAGCTTGCATTCCACCGTCGGGTCTGCCGCGGTGTGGACGAACATGACCGTCTTCGCGAGCGCACCCGACTTGTCGAGCGTGTTGCGCAGCTTGAGGTATTCGTCATACTTGAGGCCCATCCCGCCAATGACGATCACGTCCGAGTCGGCCTGCAGCGCGATTCGCGCGAGGAGCTCGTTGTAGGGCTCGCCCGCCTTCGCGAAGATCGGCAACTTCTGCGACTTCACGAGCGTGTTGAAGAGGTCGATCATCGGTATGTTGGTGCGGACCATCTGGTGCGGCATGATTCGCTTGGCGGGATTCACCGAAGGCTGGCCGATGGGCGAGGGATCTTCCGTTATCGCAGGACCGCCGTCGCGCGGAACGCCGCTGCCTGTGAAGGCGCGCCCGAGCAGGGCCTCGGAGAAAGGCACCTTCATCGTTTCGCCTATGAACCGCACCTTGGCCGCCGTGTCCACGCCCCTCGCGCCGGCGAATATCTGGAGCGTCACGTTCGGACCGTCGAGCTTGATGACCTGCGCAAGGGAGGTGCCCGCGCGCGACTCGATTTCGGCGATTTCGTTGTACTTCACGCCTTCCGCCCTCAAGGTGGCGATGGAACCGGAAAGCGCGTCTATCTTGTGGTAAACCTTGTTATTGAACATTGCCGGCCTCCTTGATCTTCTTCTCCAGTTCCGCCTCGAGCGCGTTGAACTCTTCGCTTCTGAACGGCTTGTCGTTCCAGTCGATGAACGTCTGCTGCAAGTCCAGGAAGAAACGCCTCGTATCCTCCTTCGTGTCGATATTGTATTCGCTCGCCAGAGCCTTCTCGACCATCGCGAAAATCACCATCTGGCGCTCGACCGGGGTTGTCGCGTCGGAGTCGCTGAACGCATTCTGCTGAAGGTATACGGCGTCGAGGAATTCGGCCTTGAGATATGTCGTGAAGTCGGCCAGGCTCGTGCCCTCTTCGCCGACGACCTTCATCATCTGGCCTATCTCGTTGCCCTTCTTCAATACAGCCCTGGCCTTTTCGACCTTGTCCTGCTCGATCACGCTGTTGTAGTGGCTCCAGCTGTCTAGCGGGTCGATGGCGGGATAGCGCCGCGCATCCGACCGCGCACGCGAAAGGCCGTGGAAGCCGCCGACGACCTTAAGGGTCGCCTGTGTCACCGGTTCGTCGAAGTTGCCGCCAGCCGGCGAAACCGTGCCGCCGATTGTGACGGATCCGAACGAGCCGTCCTTGAGCCTCACCCTGCCCGCGCGCTCGTAGAACGCCGCGATGCGGCTTTCGAGGTACGCAGGAAAGGCCTCTTCGCCTGGGATTTCCTCGAGTCGCCCTGAAAGTTCGCGCATCGCCTGCCCCCAGCGCGAGGTGGAATCGGGCAGGACCAGCACGTTCAGCCCCATCTGGCGGAAGTACTCCGCCAGCGTCACCGCCGTGTACACCGACGCCTCGCGCGAGGCTACCGGCATCGACGACGTGTTGCAAATGATTATCGTGCGCTTCATGAGCGACTGGCCCGTCTTCGGGTCCTTGATTTCAGGGAACTCCTTCAGGGTTTCCACGACCTCGCCAGCACGCTCGCCGCAGGCCGCCGATATTACGATATCGACCTTCGCGTACTTCGCCGTCGTCTGCTGAAGAACCGTCTTGCCCGCGCCGAACGGACCGGGAATGCAGTACGTGCCGCCGACCGCGACCGGGAAGAACGTGTCTATCGTCCTTACGGTAGTCTCGAGCGTCTCGGTGGGCTCTAGCCTTTCGACGAAGCACTTGATCGGCACCTTTACCGGCCAGCGCTGCATCATCTGCATCTTGACTTCCTTGCCGTCCGGCGAAACGAGCGTCGCGATGTCGTCCGTGACCGTGTAGTCGCCGGCCGGGGCGAGGTCCTTTATCGTGTACGCGCCCTTGAGCGCGAACGGAACCATGATCTTGTGGCCGGGCATGGTCTTGTTGTCGAAGATGCCTTCCGTGACCCAGCCGACGCCCTCGCCCGCCACCACCTTGTCGCCGACCTTGGCCGTCGGGTGGAAGTCCCACTTCACGTCCCTCGGCAGTCCCGGCAGGTACATTCCTCTTTGCAGGAAGTACTCGGCGTCTTTCGATATCTTGGCCGCCTCCTTGGCGAGCCCCGCGAGCGGATTCTGCAGTCCGTCGTAGACCTGCGCGAGCATGCCCGGCCCGAGTTCGGCCGCCAGAAGTTCGCCCGTGAACTCGACGGTGTCGTCCACCATGAGGTCAGTCGTGGCCTCGAACACCTGCATGTCGCAGCGCGTTCCCCTTACGCGGACTATCTCCGCCATCAGCCGCATGTCGCCCAATACGGCGTAGCCGACCTCGTTTTGCGCCACGGCCGCATCGAACGCGACCGTTATCATGTTGCCGTTGACGGCTACTATCTTGCCTTTTGTTGTCATATTGCCGTTCCTTTGGTTTCCGCCGTCAGGCGGTCGAATGCCGCACCGCCCTTTTCGCGCGATATCTTGGCGCGCTTGAGGGCTATGGCGAGCCGCACCGCATACGCGGCGAGCGCGCCTTCGCCAAGGGGTGAAGCCGCCGGGCAAAGCTCGCCTGCGGCATCCCACCATATCTTGTCGAGAAGTTCTTCCCTCTTGGCCGTGTCGCGCTCCTGGAACGCGTTTGTCACGCGGGTCTTCCAGTATACGCTGCACCCTTGCGCCGGACGGGTCCACCGCTCCGCGCCGCCCCTCGCCTCTGCGACCGCGTTCCTGAGTTGAGTCTCAAGATCGCACCAGACCGCGTTTTTCGCAAGAAGCCCGGCTGGGGTGTCGCCAGCCATTTCGGCGAACTTCTGCGCCGTCATCGTGGTGGGCGCGTCGAACGCGAGGGCCGGCAGCGAGGCGACTATGTAGTCGGTCGTCATAAAGTCAGCCCGGTTACTTCATCAGCGCCGCAAGGTCGCTCCTCAGTGCCTTCGCAAGCTCCTCCGCGACCGTCGCGCCGGTGAACGAGTGTTCCACCCTTCCGCCATCGGTGCGGACCGTAAAGCCGCTGTCGAGAGTCTCGTCGAGGACAACCTTGATGTCGCCCTTGGCCGCGAGCTGGGCCTTGAGGGCCGACGCGAGCTCCTTGTTGGCCGCCGCGACCTCTGCAGCGCCCGCGAGGCCTTCTATGGCCTTCATTGCAAGCCTGGCTGCTGCGGAAGAGTCTGAAAGCGCCGCCTTCACGTCCTTCGCCAAAAGATTCTCAAGAGTCTTGGTCACCGCCGCCTCCACGGCGAGCACCGTGTCGCGGGCGGCCTGACGTATCGTCTCCTTCGCGCGCTCGGCGTAGTCCGCCGCAGCCTTTTCGGAAGCCGCCTTCGCTTTTGCGGCCGTATCCTCGGCCTCCTTCACGATCGCCGCGGCCTTGGCCTTCGCGTCGGCCAGTATGCCGTCCGCCTGCGCCTTTTCGACGCCATCGCGGTTTATCTTCTCGAGCAAACTCTGCAGGTCTTCTGCCATGGTGTTCCTCCTGAAACTATTGTGGGGGTAGTATATCATTTCCAACTACCGATTGCAACCCCCCTTGCAGAAAATGTCTCGCCCGGGATCAGAAAAGAGAAAACCTCCCGCCGGGGAGGAGATGATGATGATGAATTCCCGGCGAGAGGAAGATGATGATGGTGTGTAGTCTACCATAATTCGCCCCCGCAAGTCAATCCCCCCGCGCTTTTTTGCATTTGCAGTTGCGGGGCACGGGAGAATTTTGATATACTTCCCCGCATATGGGAAAGACCAGAATGATCAAGGGCGGCGTGGCCAGCGCGAAGGGATTCCGCGC
>JAGCPM010000091.1 GCA_017965685.1 Kiritimatiellia bacterium
AGGATCCGTTGTTCGAGCAGGCGCACGGGATGCCTTTTGCCATGGCTTCGACAAGCGAAAGCCCAAAACCCTCGAAAAGGCTTGGAAACACGTAGAAACCCGCCTCCGCCCACAGGCGCGGCATGTCCGCCGAGTTGACAAAGCCGGTGAAGCGGATGAGGTCGGAGTGTTGCGACTTAGAGGCGGCTTCATGCACGGCTTCGGCGTCCTTCCAGTCCGCGCCGGCAATGACGAGCGGATGCGCTTCGGCAACAGAGCGCTCAAGCCGCCCGTACGCCTCGATGAGACGGACGTGGTTCTTGCCGGGATGCTCTATCCGGGAGATGTAGAGGATAGTTTGGAGTCTAGAGTTTGGAGTAGGTGAGTGGAGGATATCTTTCCGGAGACCGTTCCAGAGGACCGTGACATCAGATTCCCTGCACTTCCAGAACCTGACCATGTCCGCTTTGGTGGCCCCGCTGACGGCGACGAGACATTGCGCCCCCTTCGCGAAAAACGGCAGGACGTGCGCCAGATAAAACATTCGCGAGCGCGAGTACTTTCCTGGAATGTGGAAATTCGCCAGATCGTGGACGGTCGCGACCGTCGGCAAGGGATACCATGCGCATACGCGCCTGTTCGCCGCGCAGATGACGAATCCGTCGAACTCCCTCCTGTGCCGCCATATCCAGAACGGCAAGATGAAGAGATGCCAAAGCATCGAAATGGCCGGCTTCCCCGACCATCGCGGAGCGGCGATGGTTCTGGAACAGCCGGGACCGTCAACGGAATCGGGCTCGACCAAAAGAGTAAGTTCGTGGCCCTGCGCGGCGAGCTCGCGCACGACCTCGCGCACGTAC
Organism: Kiritimatiellia bacterium; assembly: GCA_017965685.1. Classification (GTDB taxonomy): domain Bacteria; phylum Verrucomicrobiota; class Kiritimatiellia; order RFP12; family UBA1067; genus UBA1067. The sequence goes on from JAGCPM010000091.1 coordinate 840, forward strand.
ACCGAGATTCCGCTCTTGCCCCCGTCATAGGGTATGCACGATACAAGAAGTTTCATGATTGCTTCTGTCCGAATAGAGCCTTTAGCTTATCGCCCGTTACCGGCTTGGAGACGATCTTCGCGAAAAGCGACGGACCTCCCGAGGTTCCGACTTCGATATCCGCCGTCACCGCCACTACCGGCACCTTGTCGAAACGCCGGTCGCGACGCATCGCCTCGGCGAGATGGGTACCGTCCATCTCCGGCATCCACATGTCTGGCAAAACGACATCGGGTAGCCAGTCCTCCATGACGCCGAGAGCCTTCACGCCGTTTTCCGCATAGCGGATGTCCGCGACGCCAAGATTGGTCAGGTGGATGCCGAGCACCTTGCGGTTCAGCGGCATATCGTCCACGACGAGCACCTTTCTAGGAACGGCTGCCACCATTGCATCCGGTTCGGACTTGTCTGCGCCACGCGACGTCTCGATGGTTTCGAGGCCTGGAATCTCAATGACAAACCTGGTGCCGTGCCCGAGTTCACTCATCGCTGAGATGGTGCCGCCCGCACTCTCAATCATGCGCTTCACAATCGGAAGGCCAAGCCCTGTCCCCTTTGGCGCGCCAGCCGCGGACTTGGTACGGGCGGCGAGATCCTGGACATACGGGTCAAAAAGCCTTGCCATTTTCGCGTCGGAGATTCCACATCCGGTATCGGAGACCTCCAAATGGAGTGTGCTGGACTCTGCAAGCCAGCGGACGGAGACCGCGATCTCGCCCTCCTTGGTGAACTTTACGGCGTTGCCCACGAGGTTTATCAGCACCTGGCGCATCCCCGGTTGGTAAAGCTTCACGGCAGGTAGCGCAACATCGCCGGTGTCGATTCTCAGATTGACGTCGTTGCGACGAAGGCGCGAGCCGAATATTGCGGCCAGCTCAGTGAGCAGGCGTTCGATATCGCAAGTCCCGGAGCGCATATCCATTGCGCCCGCCTCAAGCTTGGAGAGGTCAAGGATGTCGTTTATCAAATCAAGAAGCGAGTTCGAACTCAGGAGTATGCCGTCGGTGTATTCACGCTTCTGGTTCTCGTCAAGATTTTTACGCGATAAAAATTCGGCGAAGCCTATGACGGCGTTAAGCGGAGTCCTCAACTCGTGCGACATCATTGCGAGGAATTTAGTTTTCGCCTGCGCATGATCTTCGGCGATCTTCGCGGCGCGGTTCGCGCGCTTGATCTGCTTCCTCAAGAGAGCTCCCATGACCACGCCATACACCGCGACAAACAGGAGAACCGCCACCGAGATTCCTGTCAGACGGCGCTTAAGCTCCGCGCCGGTCATGCCGAATACGCGATGAACGACATGTCGCTTTGCCGAATCGGTCATGAACATTTCCTGCAACCGCGTAGCGTCGATGATGGCAATCGCCTTCCCGAGAATCGAGACAAGCTCCTTCGGGACGTTCAGCCGTGCGAACAACTCGAACGACTGGTATTGGTCACTGGCGCCCATTCTCTGCGCGACAGACTGCGGCACAGCGGCTGCGAATACGGATGTGGCCCCGTAGGTCACGGCGGAGGCCTTTGCGGGATACGGTATCCACAAATCCGTATCGCCCCTCAGGAATTTCGCCTCGGCGGTGTTCATGTCGGATTGAGGCGCCGCAACGAACTTCAGCCCCGTAAGCCCGGAAAGCTCCGCGAGGAAGTCGCCGACGAATCCGGTGGCGACCCCATTGTCGTCGGACACTGGAAACGGCCACGGCGAGAAGTCTATGACGACCGGGCGGTTGCTCTCGGCCCGTTGCGCCAGCCAAGTGCTCTCTTCTATGGAAAAGGCCGCTGTGTCGGTACGTATGCCGTAGTGGTGCTCGCTGATCATCCGTATGTAGTTCGGGAAATTGTCGCATATCTCGTGCATCGCCTGCTCAAGCTCATCGAAAACGTCCTGACGCCCGAGCGAAGTGCAGATGTAGATCGGGTTTGAGACGTATAGAGCCAGAGCCTTTTCGTCCTTTAGTTTTGCAGTCTCGCTGTCGACGCACGCGTCTATGTCGCCTCTGAAGTACGCCGCCAGCATGTCGCTTTCCGAAGGAAACTCTACGCATGCGATCGTCTCGTCTTCATTGAACTGCCGTCTGACGCGCTTGGCGCTGATCGTCCCCGAGATGACACCTACCTTCATGCCGTGCCAGGTATCCGGCTCGCCAGGCCTGTAATGGCTGTCTGGGTGAGCCCACAGATAAATGCGGAGCATGCCCATCGGGGCGTGCGGATAGAGAAACTTGTCCTTGCGGCCCTCAATCAGACCGATGCCGCCGATAATGTCAAGCCGTCCGCTTATCACGTCCGCTACGCTCTCGTCAAAATCCCCGTAGACAAAGTCTATCTTCCACCGAGTGTGGTCTACAATGGTCTTCATCCAGATTTCAAGGACACCGGAGTGTTCGCCGTCCGGCGAGACCCTGAACAGATCGCCTCTAGAGTAGGCCGCCACGCGGACGCGATTGTCCGGCTTGGGAATGCCGAGGAACTTCTCCCTAAGTTCATCGTACATCCCGACATGGTTGATGTAGCACGTCCTGTAGGCATCGGCGAGCTTTTTAAGGAGCCAGGGCTTCTTCTTCGTGACGGCGAAATAAACGTTCCTGGATCCTATCGGCACGACTTCCACCACGCCATCTGGCCGTTTTCCGTCCGGAGTGTAGAGAAACAGCGCGTCGATCTTGCCATCGTGCAGGGCCTGCACAGCGCCCGAGCTCGTCGGGATCTCGACGTACGTCGGCGAGAGCCGTGCGCTTTCGAAATACTTTTCGCGGTCGTCGTTCGATATCTGTCCCTGCGAAACCGGCGAGTAGCCGATCCTGAGGCTCGGCCACTCGGTAATGCCGGTGGAAATCAGCTCCTTTGCCCGCGAAGGGGTCGCGTACAGCGCGAAGTGCATCTTGCAAAGAGGCTGCAGGGGAAAATCGAAGTCCTGAAGAAGTTTCTCCGTGCGGAACGCCGAACAAATGACGTCCGCGCTCGCGGTATCCATCAACCCGTCGTCTCCGAATCCGAGTTTTTCAACCTCCACTCCCGCCATCTCGAACACGTCCGCCATTATGGCCGTGCAGAATTCGTCATTCGCCGCGGCCCAGACGTCGAACTTCGGATCGCGTTCGCAGTCCGCGACCTTTATGCATTCCGCAAAGGCAGCGAAAGCCGCGAAAGCCGCGAACAGCAAGACTGGAGTCTGCCTTTTAATCCGCATTACTCGAACTTGGCGTCGGCTAGAGTCGGGACGATCTCGAACACACGGCTGACCTTCGTGATGTCGAACACGATTTTCGGTCCGGGCTGGAGTGCCGCGAGAATAACCTTTCCGCCGCCGGCCTTGACCTTCTGCAGCACCTGAACGAGCACGCCAAGCCCGCTCGAATCGATATGCACCATGCCAGACAGGTCGAAAAGCACGTTGACCCCGTCATGCAGATTGCCGAGGACATCCTCGCGCAGCGACGGCGCAACGGCGGAGACAAGACGCCCCTCGATCGAAATGGTAAGCGTATTCCCCTCTTCATTTATGTTCCATGTCATTTTATCGTTCCTTTTTGCATTGTGTAGCCGAAACCCGGCTTCAATTGAAAATCTCCCAGTCGCGCCGCAGGCTTTGAGGTATTCCGGAGCGCGCGCGAATCGCGTTTTCGACGCCCCTCAAGACGCGCACGGTGCAGTCCTGGCCGAAACTCTTGAGCTCGCCGGCGGTGCGCCGCCTGACAATCCATCGCAAGGCTTCGCGGATCGAGCGACCGAGATCGCCGGAGCGAGCAAGCGCCTCCATGACTTCGCCAAAGGCTCCGGTCCAGACCGCGCGAGCCGTCTCCCAATCGCAAACCGGATCGGCTTTCGGGCGGAACTTCCATTCTACCGCCTTGCGATACAGCGCGTCGTCGAGCGCATCGGCACGACCGGCTGCGCGCCATGCATATCGGTGCCTGGCCACGAGCAGTGCATCTCCCGCGCCAAGGATGCATTTATTTATGTTGCGGCTCACGAAATCCCTGCTGTCCGTTCCCTGTTCCCCGTTCCCTGTTCCCTGTTCCCTCGCGAGCAGAAGCCCCATGCCACGGTTCATCAAGAGCCTTGCCGCTTCTCCAAGCGGAATATCCTCGGCCGCGCGCCTCTCGACGGCGGCGAACAGTTCCGCGCCGCTCTTCCCGGCGACATCGAAATAGCCGCGCAGAAGTTCCTGTATCATTATGCGTTTCTCGTCGTGGCGGATTCTCCACGGCGTGCGTACGATGAAGTCTACGTCTATGCCAAGCTTTCCCGTCCACTTCCGGGAAACCGGCTCCAGCAAGGCTGCGATGCGCGGCACGTCGCCCCCCTCTCCCGCGCCTTCCTCCGTTATCGCGAAGAAGTCCATATCGTTCGATAGGCGGCCGCCTTCCCTGACACCTCCCTCTCCGCGGCCATAGCCGCCGCCTAACACGACGCCGGCGAGTCCGGGAACGGCAAGCGCCTCTATTTCGAGTCCGATTGCCGCGCACGCGTCGTCCACGGTTCGGTCGAGGCTGGGAAAGTCTTCTGCGACGTGACGCCCCATCTACCCTCTCCTCCCTGATGAACGGCCGCGAAGGAAGCGCCAGATGCCGCGTATCCAGCCGAGACCGGTCGGTATGCGGCGGGCGAGTCCGGGTTCCTCAAGATCCACCCACGTCCCCGTATCTGCATCAATGACGCGGCGTCCGATGACTATCTTGCCGTCCAAGTCGAGTCCTTTGCCGATGAAAGTGTCGTACCCGACAACGGTGTTGCTAAGCCGCGCGCCCTCGCTTACGAACGACCCGCTCTCCACCACGACATTGCCTTCAAGCCGGACATTGCGCGCGCACCATGTATTGTCGTCAAGCAGCACGGGCGGCTTTACGCTGGTTCCATGCTCGAGAATTACGTTGCTGCCGAGGTGCACGCCCTTCTCGGACGAATAGCCGGGAACCGTAAACAGGTCGGGACGGCTCAAGACGGTGAAATTGAGCTGATGCCATGCCTTGACGTCGCTCAAAGCCATGCCGCCGGGAATCACGCGCATCCAGCGGCCTCCCTCGCGGCGATACACGCCAATGGGAGTATTGGCGCACTCTTCGTCAGATACCGGCTCAAGCGATACGTCATCTGCCGTGTGGACGGATAGCGCGATACCCCAGACCACCACGAGGCCATCGTTGATGACGCTCGTAAGCGGACTTGAATACCCTTCTATGTCCTTCAGGCCTTTCGGCACAGGGCCCTCTCCTTTGAGGTAGAATACGGGGCAGCCCGTGCGGGTCATATCGGCGAATTCGTCCGCCAGATTCAGTGAAAAGCGCCAGTCGAGCACCTCTGTGAACATTACGCCGAACTTCTGGGCCCGCTCGATGGCATAGTTGATCACGCGCCGCCCCGCTACAGGAAGCTCTGCGGGGCTCGTCCCCGGCAGGATTTCCTGCACCCAGTCCAACTCGTGCGTCGACGGGACGAAAAGCACGTTGTCCATCAGTACGCCCCTTTCCCGCCGAGAATCGCCGGGACGGTCTTCAGCAATATAACAATGTCCTTCCAGACACT
>JAGCPM010000092.1 GCA_017965685.1 Kiritimatiellia bacterium
CGAGCACCCGCAGATGTTCCCGCTCCTGACCCAATACTACCTCAACGCAGAATAACGTCGCCATGGCGCGCAAGATGGGCAACAAAGAAAATGGCGCTTGAGATCAACAACGCGACATTCACTGCGTTCATGGACTTTGCGAAGTGTCCATGGGGTCTGACCCCATGGACACTCGAATCCGAGCAGCGGCGCATCGCGGCGGACTTTGGCCAGCCGCGCGTGCCGGTCGCGGTGAAGCGCGCTATCACGGGGGCGGAGAAGGCGATGGCGCGTTCGCGCAAGCGGGCGGAGAAGGGGCTTTGCACGAAGGAGGAGAGCGACGCCTTCTGCAAGAAGTCGGAGGCCGCTCTCCAATGCTACCTCGACAAGCAGGTTGAAGGGGGTGTAATCACCCCAGCCGAACGAAAGGCGCTTGGACGGTAGCAATAACCCTTGATGTGTCAATTTGTAACAAGGAGACAAAAATGACATTTGGAGAACTTGTGGAAGGGCTGGGCGCGAAGCTCGGCGTTGAGATAGAGGATGCGGGCGGCGCGGTCGCTTTCGAGATAGACGGCGAAAACGTCGTTCTGCATCTGGCCGACGAAGATCTTGTGCTGGTGCGCGCGGATCTCGGGGAAATACCGCCCGACCGGCGCGACGCGCTGGCCCCTGCCGCCCTGGAGGCGAACTTCCTCTACAAGGGGACCGGCGGCGCGACGCTTGCCGTCAACCCTGTGGACACACATCTCCACCTCCAGAAGTACAACTGGCTCGGGCGGCTCGACGTTGACAAGGCCCTCGACATGCTCTCGCGCTTCGCGGAAACGGCCGTTGCCTGGAAGCGGATCGCGTCGGACGCCGCCGCAGCCGCCCCGGAAGCTCCGCCGCAGGCCGACTTCCTGTACGGGGGGGTCATTCAGGTGTAACCTTTCGCCGCTTAGCTTGTAAACAGTACTGGAAAAGGAATGAGAGAATGCAATTCGAAGAACTGATCAATGGCTTTGCCGGACGATTCGGCATCGCAGAAGGGCAAATCAACGACGGCGCGGCCGTCTTCGACATTGACGGGATGACCGTGGGATTCGTCAACGACGAGACGGCCGCAACGGTCATGGTCGTCGCGGAGATCGGCTATCCGCCGCCGGACGCCAACGGCAAGCTCGGTGAAGTCATGCTCAAGTCGAACTACCTCTACAACGGGTCGAACGGCGCGGTTCTTTGCATGAATCCCGAGACAAGCGCCTACGCGCTTATGCAGACATGGGCGCTCGATCCGCTCGATGTCGAGACGTTCGCAAAGAACGTTGAGTCCTTCATCAACAACGCCGAGAAATGGAAGGATGTTCTCCTGGGCATGCGCACAGCCGAGTCCGCCAAGGAAGATATGGATAATACAGAGAAAAACGATCTTCCGGAAGACGAGGGGACATTTCCGTCGGGAAGTTTCTTGCGGGTGTAACCTTTTCCGTTTTTCCGTGTATACATGGCAGACATACCGGGGCAGGCCCGGCAAAGCCAAAATCGAAAAGAGGAACGAAAATGAGCGTGGAACTTAATGCGACATTCAACCAGTTCGTCAACTGGGCGCAGAACAAGGCCGATGAAAATGCCACTGCGTTTGCGCAGAATACGATCGGCCAGAAGGCGTCGGATTTCACCGTTTCGGAACACGCCGGCGACAAAATCGGCGTGGCCGGCTGGTGGAAGCGCACCGCCATGATGAAGAGGGAAAACAACACCACGCGCGACATCTTCAGAAATGCCGTGATCGACATGTTTGGCGGTCTTTCGAAGATTCCGCAAGCCGTCCGGAAGGCGATGGAGCTGGACAACTTCAATGGAGGGGGCAAGCCTCTTTCCGCGCGCCGCATCCTCGCCGTCAAGACTGCCATCGACAATTTAAACGCGGGAACAAGCCCCAGCGCGGGAACGAACCCCGCGAAGATAATCGCGGACAGCTTGAAAATGAACGCCGGGGGCTTGCTTCCGGCGCAGAGGGGCATCGCGGCCATGACGAACGCGACCGCCGGCAGGACCGAAGCGGCCGAGAGTGCCTTCCTCAATGGCGACGGAGCGAAGAGAGCCCTTGATGCCGGATACCGCCAGAGCGAACTGCCGAGGCTGGCAAAGACCTTCGCTCTCTATAAGCTTGCTGCGAACGTGTCAGTCGATGACGCCATCAAGGCCGCGCTCGACCCCGCGAGCAAAGCCTCCCGCCTGGCTGGCTATGGCGGCAGATTCACCCAAAGTGTGCAGAGCTTCCGCACTGGCCTCGACTTGATGGACAGGTTCGCAGAGTGGTACGGAAAGCTCGGGATCGACATCGGCCAAAATAAATTCAACACCCCGACCAAGGTGAACGTAACTGCTTCCTACATCACTGAAAGTGAATTGCTGGGATACGAGACGTTCGTATTCCAGGATCTCGCCATCCGGCTGGATGTCAATCTCGACGAGCCAAATGACGAGAAGCTCTTCGGCATCAAGAACAACGATGCGATGAACTTCTTCGCGCGCGGCAACGGCCATGCCTGCACCGGCACGCTTTTGAGGCTTTCGCCCGAGAAGCGCCAGGTCGTGTATGCAGCATTCAGGGCCATCGAGCCGCCGTGGACGAAAAACCCCCGTCGGATCTCGACCTATGTCAGCGACAACACGGGGCATCTTGCGCGCATTCTCAGGCACTACGATGAAGTCAAGGCGCTCATTTCCGCAGGAAAGCTCGACCGTGTCAGTCTCAACAAGATCATCAATCCGGACATGCCGAGCAACTACACGTCGCAACAGGTCAGCGACGCCATCATGGATCGCAAGTCCAATGCGTGCGCTTCCACGCGCGGCATGGGGGTAGCGGTAGCCAACCTCATGAACAGGACAGGCTGCACCTTGGGCGAAGCCATTGACGCAGTAAAAACCGGCAAAAAGCTCGCCGAACTTGATGACATTGCTCCCACCCAGGTAACGCTCAACCATATTGATGGCACCACGAAAGGTGGGCGCCAAAAGATTCTGGGGGACCTGAAGCGTCCGTACAACGTGAAATACATCGAGACAGGTAAACCGGTCCTCGCCGACGAAAACTGCCACTTCACTGTCAAGATCGGCGGCGAAACAATACGCTGCGAGAATGGGGAAGATTCGAATATAAACGCGCACATCGCCGACAAGATCGAGAATCTGTGCGGCAAGGTGCATGTCGCGCAGGCGAACAACGTCTTGTCGGGCCTCTCGCAGAGCGGGCACGCCAGGCTCGTGCCGGTTCTGGCGCAGCACGGCATATCCAGCCAGTCAGCCGAACACATGCCCCTTACGTACACTCTCTCGAAGAACGACGAGACGGGCGCGATTACGATCCACTACTCCGAGCCGGAGGGATTCCCGTTCAAGTTCCACTGGGAGACCACCGTCAACATTGACGGCCATGCCACTTCCACCCCAATCGAGGTCGAAGATCCGCTCGTGTGACCATTCGCTGCTTCGCGTGCAGACAGGACGATTACACAATAAGGAAACGGACAGCGTTCGTAACAATTCATTGAAAGGCATGCAACAAAATGGCTATTGACTTCTCAAGAGTGAACATCTCGCTCGACCAGTTCCAGAAGATGGCGTCTGGCGACTACAACGCCGGCGAAGTGGCGCTGAAGAGCGAGTCCAAACTCACCAAGATCAACAACCACGTCCACCGCCTGAGCGCGAACACGAAGGCGATTTCCCACGAGGAGGTCCTGGCGATAAAGAACGCCTTCATGAAGGCGCTTTCCGCGAACGGCGTGGACATGGCCGAAATCAACAAGATCCGCAAGGAGCTGGGGCTGGCGCCCGACGAGACGGCGCCGAAGGCGCTTGCCTGGCGTTCGATCAAGCCGCTGTCGCGCCAGCAGATCCGCGACATCATCGACCGCAACGCGGGCGCCATCAACGCCTCGCGCGCCGAGCGCGGGCAGAAGGCGTTCAAGACGTCGGCGCAGCTCTACGGGACCAACCAGACAACGCTGCACAACCTTGAGCAATACCGCCGCGCGGCGAGCGACTCCGTCCGCCGCACCATGACGGAGTCGGAGGAAATCGCGAATTTCCAGAAAATCATCGAGGGCGATGCGTCGGAGGTCGCCGGCGAGGACCGCCGCGAGACGCTGAAAACGATTCTCGCGCAGCGCGACGCGATCGTTGCGAAGGCGAAGGGCAACCCCAAGGCCGAGGGGAATTGCGTCCTGGAATACACGACCGAAACCGGGCAGAAGATCCTGTTCGCGAGTTCCAGGAGCGAGCGCGAGACCATCCGGATGCTCGACGAGGCGTATCTCCTCCTGGCCGGCGGCACGAATGTCAAAAAGCGCAACGCCGCGATTGCGTTCTGCCTGACCACCTCGGTCGGGAAACCGATTCCGTTCGAGTTCAAAGAGATGGTCGATTCCGTCCGGGCGGAGGCGACGGCGGTTTTCGGCGAGGGGGCGGTGGTGCAGGCGGACAAGCGCCTCCATCGCCTGACGAACTCCCACACCGTGTGCCAGGATGTGGCGAAGCTGACGGCGGAAGGAAAGGCCGTGACGGCCGACAACTTCCGCGAGGCCTACCGTGCGAACTGCTTCACGCAAAGCGCGGCGAACCTGGTCGAGAGGACCGTCGAAGGATTGCTGCGCGAAATGGGCCGGAAGACCTCCGACTGCGCGGACATAAGGGGGGAGTTGGAAAAAATCATGCCGGAGACGTTCCGCGCCCTCGCGGAGGCGAAGACGGCGGACGAGGCCAAGGCGATCCTCGACGGCGCGATGGGCACGATCCGCGAGACGACCGCCAAGGCGGCGGCGGCGATCGATGCCAAAGCAAAGCTCGAAGACTTCATGAACGAGGCGTTCGCCAAGGAAATCGGGGTGAAGTGGAATCCGGCGAACGGGAAACTCGCTTCCTTCGAGTACCTGGCAACCAAGGAGGGCGGTGCGCTCAAGACCGACATCGCCACGGGAAAGGTCAAGGCCGACACGCCCGAAGAAATCACGGCGGAGTTCAAGAAGCTGGCGCAAAAGACGGCGCAAGCGCACGCGGAATTCCTGCGCGGCGCCGACGCCCTCGGGCTCTCCGGCGACGCCGTGGACCGCGTCAAGCAACATTTGCTGTGCATCAACAGCTTCAAGCGCCTCGACCTGGCCAAGGCCAAGGCGCTTGCCGGGGAAATCGACGTCAAGCCGCTGGCGGACGCATTCGCCGCCAAGGCGCCGATGGCGAAGATTTTCGAGGAAATCGGCAAATTGCACGCAAGCGCGGAGTCGAAGATCCCGGCACTCTACGCGGGTGCCCGCGAAATCGGCGCGGACGAAACGATCAGGGGCGTGCCGCTGCTGCTTTTCATGGCGATGGACAAGGCTCCGAATCTCGCGGTGAAACTGGAGAAGTTCCTTGCGGGCGACGACGTCCGGAACGCGATCGGCCACGCGAACGAAGGGAAGCTCCCGGACGGCGTGACCCAGGTGAACGCGTACATGGGCCGGACGCCCCTCACCCCCGCCCAGCTCGCCGTCACCCTCGGCAAGCCGGACATGCAGCCGCTCTTCGCGCTGGCCCTCATGAAGGCGGCGGACGAAGCCGGCCTCGCGCACCTGCCGC
>JAGCPM010000093.1 GCA_017965685.1 Kiritimatiellia bacterium
AAATCGCCCTCAAGGACGCGGAAGTCGAAGACAAGACGACTGTCGACTACATCAACGCGCCCGGAATATCGACCCCGCTCAACGACAAGATGGAAACCACCGCCTTCAAGCGCGTGTTCGGCGAAGAGCAGGCCAGGAAGATAAACATCTCCTCCACAAAGCCCTTCCACGGTCACTGCCTCGGCGGAACAGGCGCGATAGAGGCGGCGATCACGGCAATGGCGATCAAGGAAGGCTACTGCCCAGCCACCCTCAACTACGAGAATCCAGATCCGGAACTCGACCTCGACTACACCCCCAACAAGGGCGTGGAGAGGGATATCAGAGTCGCGGTCAGCTCGTCGCTCGGATTCGGCGGACACAACGGCATACTGGTATTGAAGAAGGCTTGAACGCATAGAGTTTGGAGGTAACCGAAATGGAAATGCCGACATTCAAGAACACGTACAATCTGCCGGGAATCGAGCTTCTGCCGCACAGGCCGCCCTTCCTCTTCGTCGACAAGGTCATATCCGCCGACGAGACGGGCACGCTCGGCGAATACACCTTCACTGCAGAGAAGAACGACTTCTTCAAGGGACACTTCCCCAACTATCCTATCGTTCCCGGCGTGGTCCTCTGCGAGGCAATGTGCCAGGTAGCGGGAGCGGGAATTGTGGCGAGAGGCCAGCTCGGCAGCGAGGAAAGGAAGGCTTCCTTCATACTCGCCTCGATAGAAAACGCCCGCTTCAAGCGGCCAGTGCGTCCGGGCGACACGCTCGTGACCGTGGCCAAGAACGGCAGGGTCAGGATTCCTCTTGGAGTTTTCGAGTTGACCGGATACGTCAACGGCGAACTGGCCTGCTCGTGCACCGTCAAGTGCATGCTCGGGGAAAAATGATAAGGATCGTCGAAACAGGCGACAGGCGCATCGCGGCGTTCAACGCGCGTCCGGCGTTCCCGGAAGAGGCGGAAAAGGCCGCCTCTCTGGTTTTGGCCGACATCAAAAAGCGCGGCGACAAGGCCGTGGCGGAAGCGGTCGCGAAGTTCGAGGGCGCGAAGCTGGCCCCTTCCCGATTCCTCGTTGCCAAAGCCGCAACAAAGAAGGAACTGGCCGCGCTCGAGAAGACGCTCGACTCAAAGCTCGTCAAGGCCGTCAAGGACGCGCACAGGCGGGTGAAGCGCTTTTCGGAGGCGTCGCTCAGAAAGCCATGGAGCATCGAGACGCCAAAAGGCGGCGTTGAAGGCGAATTCTACACGCCGATGGACCGCGTAGGAGTGTACATTCCCGGCGGAACCGCTCCGCTCGCTTCCACATCGATACACACTGTGACTCTCGCAAAGGTCGCGGGCGTCAGGGAAATCGTCGCCTGCACCCCAGCCGGCAAATCCGGCGAAGTGAACAGCATCCTTCTCTACGCCCTTCTCCTCGCCGGCGCGACCGAAGTCTACCGCGTGGGCGGCATACAGGCGATCGGCATGATGGCGTTCGGAACAAAGACCTGCCGCAAGGTTCAGAAAATCGCAGGTCCCGGCAATGCTTTCGTCACCGCCGCAAAACGGCAGGTCTACGGCCATGTCGCAATAGACCAGGTGGCGGGACCAAGCGAAATAGCGGTCTTGAGCGACGGCTCGGTGAATCCGCAATGGATCGCCGCAGATCTCCTTTCGCAGGCCGAGCACGGCAGCGGATACGAAAAGTCGCTTTGCGTCTGCACGTCGAAGAAGGAAGCCGAAGCCGTAAAGGCGGCAGTCCTCGAACAGACGAAAAGCCTGGCGAGAAGAGAACTCGTCGAACGCGTCATAGCAAAAGACGGCATATTGATCGTCGTGGCGAAAAGCGTCAAGGAAGGCATGGACGTGGTCAACGCGTTCGCGCCGGAGCACTTCGAGATAATGACGAAAAACGCGCTCAAGGATCTAAAAGGGACGAAAAGCGCGGGTGCGGTCTTCGCAGGCGCCTGGACGCCGGAATCGGCGGGCGATTTCGTGGCCGGGCCAAGCCACGTTCTGCCTACAGGCGGAGCAGCCAACATGTTCAACGGGCTTACTCCCGACGATTTCAGAAAGCGCCACAGCTATGTTTCCTTCACGGAGGGAGACCTCAGAGAGACGGCGAAGAGCATAGAGGCTTTCGCAGCCATCGAGGGACTCGGCGCGCACGGCAGGGCCGCCACGATAAGGGTTGGGAAATGACGTTCGTCCAACGCCACGCATACGGGTTCGGGGCTGGTTTCGCCGCGCTTCTCTGGCCGTTCTTCGGCAAGAGGCGGCGACTCGCAGTAGAGAATATTCTCAAAGCCAAAGTGACGAACGACGAAACCGAGGCCAAACGAATCGCGAAGGAAAGCTGGTGCCATCTCGCGGGCCATATAGCGGAGGCGTTCTGCGTGCCGAATGTCATAACGGCGGAAAACTGGCGGGAGCATCTTAGCGTCGAGGGAGCGAGCGAAAAGGCCGTAAAGCTGCTGCTGGAAAAGCCGGAAGAGCCCATCATAATCGCAAGCGCGCATCATGGGGTGTGGGAAGCGGCGACGAACCTTCTGAGCTTCTCGAGGCCGATGATCGCAATCGCGCGGGTGATGAACTCGAAGTTCGTGGCGAACTGGCTGGAGAAGCACCATTTCCGCGGACGCATCACGGTAATCGACAAGAACAACGGCTTCACGCCCGACATAATGAAACAGTGGCGCGAGACGAACGCGGCAATGACGATACTCATCGACCAGCATACCGCGCGAGGCGCCAGGCTGACATTCTTCGGGCGGCCGGCCAGAACCTTCACAAACGCCACCAGACTGGCGATGCGCTATTCCGCGCCCATAGTGGTCGGCTCGTTCGTGAGAATCGGTCCGTACAAG
>JAGCPM010000094.1 GCA_017965685.1 Kiritimatiellia bacterium
GGTCGATACCTATATCGTGGCGGCAGTTCACGGATGACATATCGGCTGTCTGCTGGATTATCGAGAACCACGCGAAGGGCGCCGCAATCGCGCTCATGGGCGAGAATTCCTACGAATGGATGATCGTCCACGCGGCATGCCTCTTCTCGGACGCTATTGCCGTTCCGGTCGATCCGAATCTGCCGGTCGAGGATATCGCCCAGAGAATGAGACTTTCGGATGCGACGGTCCTTCTGCATTCGGCACTCTACAACGAGAAGGCGCACGAGGTGGCGGAAAGGGTGCCGGGCCTCTCCACGGGCAGTTTCGGTTCGCGCAAAACCGATTTCTTCATCTCGGCCGCCGTCAAGGCCATAAGTCTATGCTCAAAGGGCATCTGGAGCCGCGAAAGCATCGACACAGGCAGAATATCGACGAGGGTCTTCACCAGCGGAACGACCAGCGAGCCGCGCGCGGTGGAACTGGCGACCGAGGCGATAGAAACGTTTGTAGAATCCACAAGTGCGGCGTTGCCGATGAAGCAGGGCGACAGGTCGCTTATGCTTCTTCCGCTCCATCATATATTCGGCATCTGCGCGGTCTACACGATGCTTGCGAACGGCGTGGCGATCGGGGTCTGCCCGGATTTCCGCCGCATATACGACGTGTTCGACCGGTTCAGGGCCGACTTCGCATTCCTCGTTCCGGCGCTCGCCGAGATACTGGCCGACAAGATCGCCCGCAAGGCGCCGAGCGCCGAAGAGGCGTTCGGTTGGCATGTGCGTTGGATACTCACCGGCGGCGCGCCTCTTTCTCGCAGGGCGTACGAAAAGCTGACCGCGCTCGGGATAAAGACGATAAGCGGCTACGGCCTCACGGAAACCGCGGCCTGCTATTCGATGTCGTTCGATTCCGACATGCCTCGCCCGTGCAGCGCCGGAAAGGTCTCGACGGCGAAAGGCGTGGAGACGAAGGTTTCCGGCGAAGGCGAGCTTCTCGTGAGAGGACCGTGCGTGATGAAGGGCTACTACCGGATGGACGAGGCGACCGCGAAGGCGATAGATGCCGACGGATGGTTCCATACCGGCGATATCGGCAGAATCGACGCCGACGGCTATGTCTGGATAACCGGCAGAGCATCGCGCACGATAGTCCTTTCTTCAGGCAAGAAGGTGGCACCGGAGGAACTGGAGTCGAAACTCCTCATGCTTCCCGGCGTTATGGAGGCGATGGTTTCGGGCGCAGGCGAGACTCGCGAGATAAAGGCGGCGATATACGCCAGCACCGGCGAGGATGCCGTAAGAAGAGCGGTTGACGCCCTTAACCGGAAACTCCCCGTGTACGAACGCATAAGGACGGTCGAGATCCGAAAGGAACCATTCCCGAGGACCGCCTCCGGAAAGATAAAACTGGGATGACCGATATAGCGAGAAAAAGGCTCAAGCGCAAGCTGAGGGTGCCGTTCGAGTGGCTGGGAATATGGCTCGGCTACATCGTTCTTTCGGTACTGCCGCACAATGCCCTGTTTGCAGTGTGCGACTTTGCATCCGCCGTGATGTACAAGTGGGACAAGAAAGGCAAGAAGCTCGCCAGAGCGAACCTGAAGACCATGTTCGGTGACATGGATGAGAGGCGGCGCGAGTTGATCATGCGCAGAAGCTACAGAAACATGGCGCGGACTATAGGCCATGCGTTCTGGACGTGCAGAAATGCGAAGGCGAGAGTCGCGGCCGTCGGCGAGATGTCGGCAGCCGGCAAGGCGTTCCTCAAAGAGAACAATCCGGCGGTCACGGTATCCGGGCATATCGGCTGCTGGGAGATAATGTCGCAGCTTGCGTTCCTCGAAGGGCATACGATGATGTCCGTCGCAAAGGACATCGGCACAAAGGGCATGACGAAAATGCTCATGAAGGCTCGTATGTCTTGCGGGCAGGAAATCGTCCATGCAGACGGCGCTTTCCGTTCTTTGATGGCCGGCATAAAGGACGGCAAGTCTCTTGGACTGCTCGTCGATCAGGCCATAGACCCCGAGGAAGGCGGCCTCTGGATACGGTTCTTCGGGACGCCCGTTCCGGTTTCGTCCGCTCCGGCGTTCTTTGCGGCGAAGGGCAAAATCCCGATTGCCACCGCATGGTCTCGTCCCATGAAAGACGGCCGCTACAAATGTGAAGTCATAAACACCTATGATGCCGCTGAAGCCCGCGACATCTGGGGAATGACGCAAAAAATAGCGCGCGATCTCGAGAGCGTGATCCGTCGCCATCCGAGTCTCTGGGCGCTCAACTACAACGCGTTCAGAAAGACTCCTACTGCGGAGGAGCTTCGGCAGCTCGAGGAAAGGGAGGCGAAGGCAAAATGAAGACTTTGCAGCTTGTTCCAGCCATGGCCGAAGGCGGCGTCGAGCGCGGCGTTGTTGAGATGAATCGTGTTTTTACGGCGGTGAAATGGGCGAATGTCGTCGTTTCCGCAGGCGGCAGGCTTGTCGCTGATATCGAGCGCGACGGGGGACGCCACATAACACTCGACGTCAAGAGCAAGAATCCTTTGACCTATTTCTTCCGTGCGGCGAAACTTAAAAAGATTCTCGAGACAGAGCGGCCGGATGTGGTATGCGCGCATTCTCGCGTTCCGGCATGGCTGTTTGTATGGGCGAACCGCAAGCTCGGCATCCCATGGATTACCTTTGCGCACGGAGCCAATTCGATTTCGCGATACTCGCGGGTGATGACAAAGGGCGACCTGACGGTGACGCCTTCCACGTACATAGCCGACTACCTCAAGGCGGCGTACGGAATTGCGGATGAGAAGCTCCGCGTTATTCCCCGCGCGATAGAGTCCGGCAGGTTTGATATGGAGAATCTCGACGGTGCGTTCATAGAGGCGAAGCGGTTGCAGTGGGGAATCGAAAAGCCGAAGCACTTCGTTGTGATGGGGCTTGGACGGATAACCCAGCTCAAGGGATACGACACTCTCATCCGCGCTATGGCGCTATTGAACCGCGACGGGGGCGGAACGCCTCGTTACCGCCTTATTATCGTAGGCGAAGCAGAGGCGAGGCGCAAGGATGTTGAACTTGCTCTCAAGTCGCTAGTGAAGGAACTTCGCGTCGCAGACGACGTGGTTTTCGCCGGCAACCAGCGCAAGGTCGCCGAATGCCTCTCTCTTGCCGATGTAGTGGTCTCGGCCAACACGAAAAAGCCGGAGGCCTTTGGACGTTCCATGGCGGAGGCTCTTGCGATGGGCAAGCCGGTAGTGGCGCGAGCCTTCGGCGGCGCGCTTGACGTTGTGCGCGATGGAGTGGACGGGCTTCTCGTCGGGCAAGGCGACTACCCCGTGCTGTTTTCGGAGGCGATACGCAAGGTTTCGCAGATGTCGTTCGGGGATTTGCGAAAGAGCGCCTTGGAGCGTTTCTCGTTCGACAAGATGGCCAATTCCGCGATTGCGGTCTACAAGGAGGTGGCGAAATGAAGAAAGGATGGCTTGTGCCGGTGTTTGCGTTTGCCGCGTGCATTGCGGCGTTGGCGGTCGCATGGGCCGTGATGGATCCGGAAGCGGCGATCGCGTTCTTTGATCAGGACGGACGCTCTCCGTTTGAACTGGCCACCCTGCCGTTCTATGCGGCGATAATTCCGGCAGTGTGGCTGTTACGTCCTTTCACGGGTTCCCGGAAGAGGGTTTTTGTCCTTTGCCTGGCTGTGAGCATCGTTGCGGCTATGGCCATAGTCAAGGAGCTGGATTTGCATCTCGCGGCGCTCCACTCTCTTTATCCGCAGTTTGTAGGTGCTGACGGTTCGCTTCTTCCCGGGCTTTTCAAGCCGAACGGCAGCCCGCTGACCGGCACGCCGTTCAAGATGCGGGTCTTGACCAATGCCGCCGTGCCTGTCGGAATGAAGTCTTTCATCGTTGCGTACTTCGCGCTGTTCTTCGGAGTGTTCGCCGTCGGATTTGCGTATCTCGGATGGACGTGGCTGAAGGGCGTGTTCACTCTTAAAGGGTCTTCATGGGCGTGGGGCTGCTTCGGAGCGAGCGGTGTGATGGTGCAGGTGGCCGACCGCCTCCCTTCATGGCTCGGCCACGCCTATGGGCTCGAAAAAAACGGCGATGGCGTCACCAAGGCCGCTTCTTTATGCACCGTTATGGAAGAGGGTGGCGAGATGATGATCGCCATTTTTGCGATTCTGACAATGATACTGGGATACATCGAAAAGAAAGGTATGGAATCAAAATGACTCTCGCGGCGATAATGCAATGGGAATTCTGGGAACTCTTCGCCTGCCCGTGGTTTTGGTGCGGGATAGGAGGTTGGATAACGGCGAGCTTTATAAAGATGGTTATCGCCGCGGTAAAGACGCACGAGTTCGATTTCGTCTACCTGGTGTCGACAGGCGGGATGCCTTCCAGCCACTCGGCCGCCGTTTCGGCTCTTGCGTTCGGCATCGGATACACGGAAGGCTTCGGCACTCCTGTAGCGGTCGTCGCCGTCGGTTACGCAATTATAACGATGTTCGACGCGGCCACGGTGCGTTATGCTGCCGGAGAGCACGCGAAAGTCCTCAACGCGATAGTCCGAGACATAAAGGAACTCAAGTTCAAGCCGGTCGAGCGTTTCAAGGAACTTCTCGGGCACACTCGGACAGAGGTCTTTTGGGGCATGGCAACGGGAATCGCCTGGGCGACGTTCCTCTGCTGGGTGTGGTGACTTTGGCAACGGGAAAGGAGCGAGAATCATGAAAGAGCCATTTCGTCTTTTGATTGTGGATAACTTCCTCCTTCGCCACTACGGCAAGGGCCGCGAGGGTGCCGGCTACAGATTCCTTTACGGGGCTGTCCGCAACAACTGGCGCGTGATGACATTTTCAGAGCGCGACATAACCCGCTATTTGGCGCCGCTCGGTTTCATGCGCGGAATCGGTGCGCGGATGATGAACGTGCGGCTTCGCAGGGTCGTGGCGAATTTCCGCCCCGATCTTGTGATGATCGGTCATTGCGACTATGTGACGAACGAAACCATAGACGCGATGCGGCGCGACGTGAAGGGCGTGAAAATCGTGCACATAAACGTAGACCCCATCTGGCAGAAGCACACCGACGACCAGATTGTCGCGCGCATGGAAAGCTGCGACGGCCTTTTCATAACTACCGCCGGGGAAGAGTTGAAGAAATGGACTACCGGCAGGAATTTCGTCTCGTTCCTTCCGAACCCTTGCGACCTTTGCGTCGACAATGGTGAGCCGCGCGAGAAGACCGAATATGACATATTCTTCGCGGGGCATGGCGCCGACGGCGATCCGAGGGTGGAACTGCTGAAGGAGTTTCTGCCGCTCCTTCCGCCAAGTGTCAGGGCCGGGGTTTTTGGAACCCTCGGACATCCTTCCATCGTGGGCCGCGACTACGAGGAGACCCTGAAGCGTTGCGGGGCGGCGCTTAACCTCAACCGTATGGAAGGGCGCAAATGGTATACCTCCGATCGGCTCGTGCACATAATGGCGAATGGCGTCGTGGCTTTCATGTCCCCCAAGTCTGGATATCAGGATTTCTTCGTTCCGGGCGAGGAGGCCATGTTCTTTGCGGACGCGAAGGACCTTGCGGATAAGGTCGCCGCTCTTGCGGCTGATCCAGCGAGGCGTCTTGCGGTGGCCAGGAAGGGCATGGAGAAATACCGTTCGCTGTTCAACGCCTCTCGGGTCTTGAATTTTATAAAGGATCTGAGCCTCGGAGAGGAATTTTCGGAACCCTACGAATGGCAAAGCGAAATCTACCGTTGACGGGCGGCGTGGCCGGAAAAACCATACTCATAGTCGATGACGAGCCTCTCATCCAGAAGGCTCTCGCAAACGCGCTGGAAAGAGCCGGCTACTCTGTCGCGACGGCTCTTGACGGTATCGAGTGCCTCAGTAAAGTGCATGCAAAGCGGCCAGACTTGATTCTTCTAGATGTTCAGATGCCCAGGATGGACGGATTCAAGACATGCGAAGAGATAAGGAAAATAGACGATACCGTTCCGATCGTGTTCCATTCTGTGCGCGAATCGCCTGAAGACATCACAGCCGCCCTCGGTCGTCTTGGCGATTCCTACATTCTCAAACGGGAGCCGGATGCAGTGAAGGTCGCCAAGCTGGAGGCGGTGCTGCGCCGTGCCGAGATTTCTGGACGCAATGCCGCCGCGCGCGCTGCGAGAAGCAAGATTATCGAGTTCGGGCGTGTAAAAGTGGATGTCAGGAACTGTCGAGCGGACATAGGCGGGAAGACTGTCGATCTTACGAAAACGGAGACCGGAATACTCGAATGCCTCGAAATAAACCGTGGCAGGATATGCTCGAACGATGATATATACCTTTTTCTGTACGGCGATGGCGTAAAGGGCGACGCTCGCAGCCTTAGGTCGCATTTTTGCCATCTTCGCGAAAAACTCGGTCCTGCGGCCAAGCATGTTGTCAACATACGCGGCGTCGGCTACCAGCTTCTCAGACGTGGCTGACTACATCAGCTCCGCCGCGTCGTAGCCGGTGAGCTCAAGAACGAAGCGCCTGCGGAACTCGAAGTGGTTCCTTTCTTTTGCCAGACGACGCGAGGTCTCGAAGTAGAGACCGCTTTTCAGCCAGCCGATTTGTATGAGCACGAAATCGGCAATCGATTTTATGTTCTGGTAATCGACGCTCGTGCCTTTCTTTATCGCGTCCAATACCGCAGGATTCGGCGGAAGGTCGTATTTGAGATTCCAGAACGCGGTCGAATCCTTGCGCCAGTCTGTCGTCTTGACTCGGTCCTCCAGCACGCGGAAGATATCCAGCTTGTCCGCATCCCGGACGCATTTCGCAGCCGTATCCGTGAGAGGCGGCATGTCGTTGGGGAGGTCTCGCCTATTGTGGTATAGAACGGCCTTGAGCACGGCGTCGGAGTCGGCGGGGTCGAGACGGTCCAGCCAGCCCAGAGTCTTCACGATATCGTGCGAGTAGACTGCATGGTCCACCGAGTCCGAATCGCGGAAGGTGTTGTACTTCTTTAACTGTTCGTA
This sequence comes from Kiritimatiellia bacterium, assembly GCA_017965685.1. GTDB lineage: Bacteria > Verrucomicrobiota > Kiritimatiellia > RFP12 > UBA1067 > UBA1067. The sequence continues at coordinate 6,995 of JAGCPM010000094.1, forward strand.
GCGGCCGGTGTCGTGTAAAAGGGCGGCAAGGACGCAGACGTCCGCAGTGTGCGCGTCAAATCTCTCGCCAGAGCAGATCGCCTTGGCGTTGGCTGCGACGAAGGCGGTGTGGACCCTCTTTAGCTCCATCATCTCCGGCAGGCGCCCGCCTTCCCGGAATGTGTCGACGTATGCCGAATACGTCTGTCTGAATTTCTCTATGTCTATCCGTTCCATGCCTGCTACGCGTTTCTTATCCGGGTATTGTACCAAATATCCCTGTTTCCTGTCAACGGGTGGCAGGAAAAATTCTTTAAAATACCCCCTTGCGCCAATCGGCCGGTTTTTGATATACTACACATTTATTCGACCACCTTGGAGGGGCTGAGAGGCTCCGAAAAGGGAAAAAGCAAACACTCCGAAAGAGTAACCGACACAATGAAAGTACGTAGTTCCGTTCGTCGCATCTGCGAGAACTGCCGCATCATCCGCCGCAAGGGCGTGGTGCGCGTGATCTGCACAAACCCGCGCCACAAACAGCGTCAGGGCTAAGAAACGAGGTAACAGCAACATGCCAAGAATGATGGGTGTGGATATCCCCGGCAAGAAGCACATCAGGTATGCGCTTCGCTATATCCACGGTATCGGGCCGAAACGCTCAGACGACGTTTTGGCGGCAACGGGTGTAGACCCACTTAAGAAAGCGGATGACGTGACGCAGGACGAGATCCATGCAATTACCACGTACATCCAGGACCACTATCGCGTCGAGGGCGACCTGAGGCGCGAGGTGTCGCAGAACATACGCCGTCTTATCTCAATCGGATCGTACCGCGGACTGAGGCACAAGAAGGGTCTGCCCGTGCGTGGCCAGCGCACGAAGACGAACGCCCGCACCCGCAAGGGCGGCAAGAGAGTGTCGATAGCGATGCCCAAGCAGGCGGGCCGCTAATACGGAGTGCTGAAAATGTCTGAAGAAACCAAGAAAACCGAAGTTCCGCAGCAGCCGGCCGAGGCCGCGCCGCAGGCGGAGGAGACGGCCAAGAAGCGTCCCGGCAAGTCCATTCCGGCCGGCATCGCGTTCATTCGCTCCACGTTCAACAACACGCAGGTCTCCATTGCGGATGCGAGGGGCGGAGTCATAAGTTGGAGCTCCGCCGGGAAGGCCGGCTTCAAGGGTTCGCGCAAGTCGACTGCGTTCGCGGCCACCATGGTCGCGCAGGACGCCGCGAGAGTCGCCGTCGCCAAAGGCATGCACGAGTGCGAGGTCAGGATGCAGGGTGCCGGGGCCGGCCGCGAAAGCGCGGTAAGGGCCATACAGGCTGCGGGCATCCGCGTCACGCAGATAACCGATACGACGCCCGTTCCGCACAACGGATGCCGTGCACGCAAGCGCAGGAGGGTATAAAGATGGGTCACTTCACAGGTCCGCGCAGCAAGGTTGCGCGTCGTTTCGGCGAGCAGATTTTCGGGCCCGACAAGGTCCTCGACCGCAGGCCGAATCCCCCAGGACAGCACGGCGCGAACAAGAAGCGCAAGAAAATGTCCGAATACGGCACTCAGCTCAAGGAGAAGCAGAAGGCCAAGGCCATCTACGGGATGCGCGAAAAGCAGTTCCGTCTCTTCTTCAAGCGGGCGAAGGTCACCGAGGGCTTCACGAAGGGCGATGCGTTTCTCGCGCTCTGCGAGTGCCGCCTCGACAACATAGCTTACAGGCTGGGGCTTTCGCCTACGAGGCCTGGAGCGAGGCAGCTCGTGACGCACCGCCATGTGACGGTCGACGGCAAGATCTGCAACATCCCGAGCTACATCGTTCGCCCGGGGCAGGTCGTCTCCGTCCGCGAGAAGGACCGCGATATGCTTTCGGTCGTCGACGCGCTCAAGAACCGCAAGAGCCTCGTGCAGTGGCTTTCGTGGGATGACGCGACGATGCAGGGCGTCCTCGTGAGTGTCCCCATGCGCTCCGAGATACCCGAGAATATCGAGATGCAGCCCATCGTCGAATTCTTCTCGCGCTAACCGCCAACAAAAATTTGGAGAACAAAAATGCCTATTCGTTTGAGCCGTTTTGAAATGCCGAAGGTGGTGCAGCAGGACGAGTCCACTAAGACCCCCGTCTACTGCCGTTTTACCGCAGAGCCATTTGAGATCGGCTATGCCCGGACGATCGGCAACTCGTTGAGGAGGGTGCTGCTCAGCTCCATAGAGGGGGCGGCGATTTCGTCCGTTAAGATTGCGGGCGTCAATCACGAGTTTTCGACCATCGTGGGTTGCAGGGAGGATGTCACCGACATTATCCTGAACCTGAAGCGTGTGTTGCTGAAGACCTATACCCGCGAGCCGGCGATGCTGAAGTTGCGAGCCAAGGGGCCTTGCACGGTCACGGCTGGAATGTTCGCGGCCGAGAACAACGTCGTAGTCCTCAACCCGAACCTCGAGATATGCACTCTCGACATCGACGGGTCGATAGATATGGATTGCGAGGTCCGTACAGGCCGCGGATTCTGCCTCGCCGACGGCAACAAGAAACCCGATCAGGAAATCGGCAGGATAGCGATTGATTCGATATTCTCGCCCGTCACTCGCGTAAACTTCCTCGTTGAGAACACGCGTGTCGGGCAGATGACCGACTACGAGAAGCTCGTCCTAGATGTCTGGACTGACGGCCGGGTAACTCCAGAGGATGCGGTCAAAACCGCGGCGGCGATTTTCCGTCGCCACCTTGACGTGTTCGTGGATTATGCTGGCGACGAGATGCTCGAATTCGAGGATACGGATAAGAAGGACGCCGATGAGCGCGAAAGGCTCAGGAAGCTCCTCAATATGTCCGTCAACGAAATCGAGCTCAGCGTCAGAGCGGCCAACTGTCTCAACAACGCCAACATCTCGACCGTCGGCGAACTCGCGCAGAAGACCGAGGCCGACATGCTCAAGTACCGCAACTTCGGCAAGAAGTCGCTCACTGAAATCAGGCAGCGCCTCGAGCAGCTCGGTCTCAGCCTCGGATACAAGTTCGATGCCGACCTCCTCGAGAGCAACAAGTAAGGATTGGAGTCACACAAATGCGTCATCAGAGAGTAGCAAAGAAATTCGGACGTTCCACCGAGCACCGCAAGATGCTCATGAGAAGTCTGGTAACGAACCTTATCCTGGCAAAGTCGATCAAAACGACTCTGCCCAAGGCCAAGGAGGCCCGCAAGGACGCCGACAGGATCGTCACCATCGCCAAGAAAGGCGATCTTGCGGCGAGAAGGCTCGCGGCCTCGCGTCTCGTGCAGCCCAAGGCCGTGCAGGTTCTATTTTCGGAAATCGCGCCTGCGATGGCCGATCGCCATGGTGGCTACACCCGCATAGTAAAGCTCGGTACCCGTAAGGGCGATGGAGCCGAAATGTGCGTTCTTTCATGGGTCATGGATGAGCCGGCGAAGGAGGTGAAGTAAATGGCAATTGTACTCAAGCTCAAGAAGGGCGAGTCCGTCGAGCGCGGACTCAAGCGTATGAAGAAGATTCTCGACAAGGAGGGTCTCCTCAAGACGTTGCGCGACCAGCGCTACTTTGAGAAGCCTTGCGTCAAGGCGCGCAAGAAATCCCAGCGTGCCCGCATCCGCAACCGCTCGCGTCGCGGACGCATGGAGCTCAACTGACCAATGGCACCTTCCAAAGAGGTGCTCGTGTGCGACGGCGGCGATTCTCTTCGCCGCCGTCTCGCTTGATGGAGGAAACGACAATGATTCATGGACAATACACTGATTTGAACGAGACTGGGTTCGATGCGCTCTTGAAGGGTCGCAGAAGCTGCAGAAAGTTTTCAGGCAAGGTTCCGCCTAGGGAATTGGTGGACAAGGTTGTTATGGCCGGACTTCTCGCTCCGACCGGCCGCAATAGGCAGGCGAGTGTTATCGTGCGGATAGATGACCCTGAACTCAAGGCCGAGATTATAGCAAAGAACGCCGAGATAATGGGCGCGCCGCCATCGCCCGATCGCGGGCCGGATCCATTCTACAATGCGCCAGTAATGCTCCTTGTCATCGCGTCCACCGCGAACGACACGGCAGTCTACGACGGTTCTCTCGCGCTCGGCAATATGATGCTGAAGGCGCATGAACTGGGGCTGGCGAGTTGCTGGATACACCGCGCCAAGCCGGAAATGGAAAGCGAACTAGGCAGGAAGATAATCTCGCGTCTTGGTCTGGAGGGCGAATGGGAGGGCGTTGGGCATCTCGCTCTTGGCTATGCCGCCTGTGAGCTGCCTCCAGCAAAGACTCTCCGAGAAGGGCGATATCTTGCGTTGTGACCGTTCCGTGTACACAGGAAGAGGATTTTTTGGTATAATACGCAAATGCCGCATAAGGATTGGCGGCATTGACAACACAACCGACGGGGAAAAAGATGGAATACAAGGAACTGATAAAGTCTTTCGCCGCCAAGTACGGCGTAGCCAACATTATAATCGAGGATGACATCGCTGCGCTCAAGATCGACGATGTCACGATGTGTTTCCTGAACGACAGTGCTGCGGACACCCTTACTATAGTTGCGGATCTCGGGCGCCATTCGATAGACGCAGACGGACCGTTCGGTGCCATGATGCTCAAGGCCAACCATCTCTTCCAGACCACGAAGGGTGCAACACTCTTCCAGAACCCCGATAACGATTCGTTCGGCCTGCAACAGATGTATCGCCTAGCATACATGGACGTGGATACGCTTTCGGGTGAGGTGGAGAAGTTGACGAATCTTGCCGAGGATTGGAAGGCTATACTGAACGGAAGTGCGCAAGTTCAGGCCGAATATGCGAAACGGAATACCAGAGAGGCCTCGACAGACCCATTGGATCTTTCCGGTGATGGCTTCTTGAGAATATAGCAGCTTGCAGATGGGCGGATACGCCACAATGCCATCGTGATTACAGTAGCGGTAATAGACGACCATGCCGTCGTGAGGATGGGGCTCAAGTATGTTATCGGCATGGACCCTGAGCTGAAGTTTGCAGGGGAACATCCTGGCGGCATAGGCGCGTCGCAGTTTGTGAAGAACCTATGTCCGGACGTGACACTGCTTGATATATATATGCCCGACAAGGACGGTCTTTCGGCGCTTGAGGAGATACTGTGGACGACGCCGGAGCAGAAGGTGCTCATGCTAACTACGAGTGTTGCGGAGAACGACGCCTACCGTGCGATTGAAATCGGCGCCAAGGGCTATATGCTGAAAGACGACGACGCGAACGATCTTTGCAAGGCTATAAAGACCATTGCGGCTGGCGGCAGATACGTGCCCGAGCAGATAATGCGGCTCGTTGACGCGCGGCGCAGGACGGAGGCGTTCACGCCACGCGAGCAGTGCGTCCTCAATATGATGGCTGCAGGCGACGCCAACGAGAAAATCGCAATCAACATGGGGGTTTCCGTAAGTGCGGTCAAGCAGCATGTCACTCACATATTCTCGAAACTGGGCGTAGCCGACCGCGTATCTGCCGTCACGGCCGCGCTCAAGAAGGGGTTTGTGAAGATATGAGACTCGCGTTTGCCGTTCTTGCGGCGCTCCCGCTTCTCCTGCGCGGCGTGGATATGGAGGATGTTGCAAGCTACGAGCGCGTGGCGGAATTGCCAGCGGAAGATCCTGCATCGACGGGGCGGCACTGCCGTGTCCGCGGAGCGGTGAGCCATGTTAGCGCCTTGAGGCCTGGACTCTTCATTCTCGCTCCGGTAGATGCTCCTTATAGACAGGGAATACCCGTCATGATCCCGTCGGGAATTGAAGGCCCACGCGAGGGCGATGACGTGTGGGTTCGGGGACGGACGGCAGTAATTTCCGGACGCGTGGGCA
>JAGCPM010000095.1 GCA_017965685.1 Kiritimatiellia bacterium
GTCGAGCAGGGCCTTGAAGATGGCGTTGCGACCGGAGTCCTCGCCCGCTTCCAGATGACGGACCTCAAGGTCGAGTGTCTTTCCGCGACGATTGTGGATCCTGAAGTGTCGGATGAAATAGCTTTCAGGAGCGCGGCGATGATGGGCTTCAGGGAGGCCGCCGAAAAGGCGAAGCCCGAATTCCTCGAGCCGATAATGAAACTCGAGATAACAACCCCTCCCGAGAGCGTGGGCGAGATTTTGGGCGACCTCAATTCACGCAGGGGAACGATCCTCGACATGGATATGCGCGGCGACGTCCAGATAGTCCATGCGCGCGTCCCGATGGCGAAGATGTTCGGCTATTCCACCGCGATCCGCTCGCTAACGAAGGGTCGCGCGTCGTATTCGATGGAGCCGGACATGTTCGAGATCGCCCCCGCCGCGGTGCGCGAGGAAATTCTTTCGAAATGACCGATCCCGCAATCGTGGCGGAAGCCTTGCTCGCCGGAAAAGTCGCGGTGATTCCCACCGATACCGTCTACGGACTCGCCGCGCACCCTCTAAGGCCGGAAGCCGTGGAGCGCCTCTACACCATAAAGGAGCGCGATGCCCGCAAACCCATAGCTCTTCTCGCCGCAGATGTCGATACGCCCGCGAAGCTCGGCTACCCTATGCCCGAGGCCGCTCAGGCACTCGCCGCGCGCCACTGGCCGGGCGCGTTGACAATGGTGCTCGATGGCGGCCAATCGAGAAAACTCGGCGAGACGGAAGCTTTCCGCTGTCCAGACCTCGAATGGACGCGCGAACTGCTCAGGCTTTGCGGCGGCGCATTGCGCGTCACGAGCGCGAATATGAGCGGGGCGATTCCGGCGACCGATGCCGCCAAAGCACTTGAGGACGTTGGGCTCAAGGCGGATATCGTGGTGGATGGCGGCAGAAGCAGAATAGGAATCGCTTCCACGGTCGTCTCCTTCACGCCCGAAGGCGGCATCGTCACGTTGCGCAAAGGAGCGGTGGAAATATGACGGTAAACGATATCCCCGCCGTAGACAGGGCGCTGAAGCGCGAATTCGTCCGCCACCCGTCGCCAATACTCGAACTCGTCGAGGCGCAGACGAAAGACGCATTCTGCGTGCTTGTCGGAACAATCCTTTCGGCGCGCACGAAGGATGCTGTGACGGCTGCGGCGGTCAAGCGGCTCTTCTCGGCCGCGAAGGGTGGGGTTTTCCGGCCGGAAGACCTTGAGCGGCTGACAGAGGAAGAGATTTCAAAGCTCATCTATCCAGTGGGCTTCTACCGCGACAAGGCTAAGCACCTGAAGGCGCTGCCGCTTGTGCTGAAGGAGAAGTTCGGCGGCAAACTGCCAGATACCGTCGAGGAGCTTTGCGAACTTCCAGGCGTGGGACGCAAGACGGCTAACCAGACGGTGGCGGTAGGATTCGATCTGCCGGCAATCTGCGTGGATACCCATGTCCACAGGATATGCAATTGGCTGGGGCTGGTCAAGACCAAGACTCCTCTCGAGACGGAAATGGCTCTGAGGAAGATACTGCCGGTGAAATACTGGAAGACTTGGAACAGCCATCTAGTCTCGTTCGGCCAGACCCGATGCTCCCCCGTCCGCCCCAAATGCGATGGCTGCCCCATCGCGCCCTATTGCCTCCGGCAGAGCGTTTGACGCCGATGCTCAGTTCTTGAGCAGTTGCTTTCTCATTGCGATCGAGACGGCTTCGGCCCGGTTCGCGACTCCGGGGCAAAAAGAACTGTTGCGTATCGCCGCGGGAAAATGGTATAATATATATAGACAATTTAGAGGAGGCATTGCGCGAATGAAGAGAATATTCTGTGTTGCCGCTTCGGCGTTTTGTTGCGCGGTGGTCTTGGCGGATTCTCCGCGTGTGGAGCGGCGCAGGCCGCTGACCGCCAATGTAGGCGTCGTGTCTGTGGGACTCGACACGTACTGGAAGCAGTGTCCGGGCCTTTACGAGGACATGCTGAAGAAGGCCGCCGTGTTCGAGAAGCGCATTGAGGCGCACGGAGTGAAGGTGACTTCGTTCGGAATCTCGGACAATCCCGAGAAGGCGGCGTCTCTCGTGCCCGCGATGAAAGCCGCCGATTTGGACCTCCTTTTCATAGATATGGTGACATACGCGACAAGTTCGACTTTCGCGCCATTTGTGCGCGAGCTTAAGTGCCCGATTGTGCTCGTCGCGCTCCAGCCGGATTCTCGCCTCGATTATGAACACGCTACCATATACAAGCAGCTCTACAATGACGATCTATGTTCCGTTCCCGAGTTTACCGGTGTCGCTATCCGCTACGGCAGACCTGTCGCCGACGTTATTATCGGCCAGTTGGATGGCGACGCCAAGGCCGAGGAGGAGGTGCGTCAGTGGTGCGCCGTCGCGCACGTTCTCCACGACCTTCGCCGCGCGCGCATAGGCTTGATGGGGCATGTTCTCGAGGCGATGTACGACATGCAGGTCGATCCCACCTCCGTATCACGCACGTTCGGCTGCCATGTGGCGCTCTGCGAGCCGGACGAGATTTTGCCGTTCTACAGGGAATTGGGGAACGGGGAACAGGGAACGGGGAACAGCGAAGTCGAGAAGATGAAGAAGCGCATTCTGGAATTCTTCGACACGCCCGACCCCGTCAGCGACCCGTGGACGGAGAAGCTGACGGCGAAGGATCTCGACGTGGCGGCGAGAGCCGCCGTGGCGCTCGAGAAATTCATAGCCAAGCGCAACCTCGACGGCTTCGCATACTACTACGAAGGGGAAGAAGGCTCGCAGACTCGCGAGCTTGTCACCAATTTCATCGTCGGCAATTCGCTCCTCACGGCGGCGGGCTTCCCGATGTGCGGCGAGTTTGATCTGAAGAATTGTATCGCGATGATGATATTCGACCGCCTGGACATCGGCGGAAGCTTTGCGGAGTTCCATCCGATCGACTTCGACCGCGGCACGGTGCTTGTGGGCCATGACGGGCCGCACCACCTTAACATCGCGGCGAAGAAGCCCGTCTTGCGCTCGCTGAAGAAATACCACGGCAAGCCCGGCAGCGGCGCGGGCGTGGAGTTCAACATCAAGGAGGGCCCGATCACGATGATGTCGATTGGACTCAAGGCGGACGGATCTTTCAAGTTCATAGTTGCGGAAGGCGAGTCGCTTGCGGGTCCGATACCTCCTACGGGCAACACAACCACCCCCGGCAAATTCCCGCCGGACGTCTGCACCTTCCTCCGCAATTGGTCTATGGAGGGGCCGACGCACCACTTCGCTCTCGGCATTGGACACCACGCCGCCGAACTAAAGAAGCTGGGCCGCGCACTCGGAATCGAAACCGTTGTCGTGACGGAGGAGAAATAGCGCATGATACTCTTGGCAACCATAGCCACGTCGCTTTGGGCGGCGTTTGCGAATCCGCCGGACGCCGCGAAGCCGTGGTGCTACTGGTGGTGGGTGAACGGCCACGCCGACCGCGAGACGATAACGGCCGATCTCGAGTCCATGAAAAGGCTTGGTTTCGGCGGAGTTCTGATGTTCGATTCGCGCGGCTATTGGGATGATGACAGGCATGTTGTTTGCCCTAAGGCGGAAATCGGCTGGGGAACGGGAGAATGGTACGACCTTGTGGAGTTCTCTATCCGCGAATGCTCACGCCTCGGGCTGGAGTTTACCATGAACGCCTCCGCGAGCGGCGGCACGTTGAACGGCTTTATCGACGGCAAGGAGTACGAGACGGATGTGATGGACCGCGCGGAGGTGATCGCGCACCTCGATCGTTCCATCGGTCCGCTGCTGAAGCGCGTTCCCGATCTAGTCGGCACAACGTTCACACACATCTATTCCGTCAGCTACGAAGGCAGCGTGAAGACCGGCGGCAGCTGGAAGACCATCAAAGACAACTTCTACGCCACGATGCGTGAGTGGGCGCACGCGCACGGACTGAAAGTCTATTCGGAATCGGGCGGGCCTTGGGCGGGCGGCGCAACCGCCGCAAAGCTCGACTGCGACCAGCTCGACCTTCTTGCGCACAACGATTTTCCGCAAGGCGAATTCTGGCCGCTTTACGAAAAGTTCCACTCCCCGGGCAGCGGCCACGCGAATACGGGTGGACGATTTTTCCAGCGCGGCGTCGTGCTTTCCGCCCGCCGCGAAGGACTGAGCGTCATCTCGATGGAGGCGTTCACGCACATGCACTGCCACTACTCTCCGGATCCCGCACACTTGAAGCCGCTTGCGGATATCGCGTTCGCCGACGGCGCCAACCGGCTCGTATGGCACACGTTCACCTGTTCGCCAAAGAAGTTTGGCGTTCCAGGCGCGGAGTATTTCGCTGGAACACACGTCAACCGCAACGTGACGTGGCACAAGGACGCCGACGCGTTCGTGAAGTACCTCGGCCGCTGCCAGGCGCTTCTCCAGTGCGGAGAATATGTGGACGATGGCGAGTTTGCCGATGTCGCGACGGACTACTACGGCTGGGGACGCTACCGCAAAGACCCGCACGCGCAATTCACGACCACGCACCGCCGCGAAGGTGATACCGATTGGTTCTTCGTCGCGGGTGAAGGCAAAAATGTGATTCCTTTCAACGCGTCGATGGAAGGGCGCACCGTCGAGATTTGGGATCCCGTAACCGCGAATCGCAAGACGGCCGCAATAACGGAGAAACTTGAAGACGGCAAGACAAACGTGTGGCTCGACCTCCCCGTCGGCGGCAGCTGCTTCGTGGTTTTTGCGCCAGAGGGGATGGTGAATAGCCGTGCAGAGCATGTAGAACGCGCAGAAGTGATGATCACCAATGCCTGGGAAGTCTCTTTTGCCTATATGGATGGAGTATCCTCGCCGCCGCCCGCGCCTGTGGCGATGCCGTTCTTGCGCGACTGGACCACGTATGGAGAAGAGGGCTCCGCCGCTTCGACCTCGCTCCGCTATTTCTCCGGCACCGCCACCTACAGAACGACCATAACTCTCAACTCTCAACTCTCAACTCATAACTCTCGACTTGCCATCGGCAAGTTGAGTAGCGGGCTTGCTCACGTGTTCGTGAATGGTGCGGACTGCGGCGTCGTGTGGTGCGCGCCGTGGGAGGCGACAGTCCCGCTGGGCGCACTGCGAGAAGGGGAGAACGAAATCGAAATCCGCTACACGAACAACTGGTTCAACAGGCTCGTCGGCGACTCGTTCCTCGCGCCGGAGGAGCGCATCACACGCTCGAACCTTCGCTACTGGAAACGTTCGCGCAAGTGGGCGCGCCAACCTGTGGAGCCTGCGCTCGAAAAAGAATGCCCGAGCCGCCAGTCGCGCTTCTCCGGTCCATCGGCCGATGACAGACTCCAGCCTTCTGGCCTCACCGGGCCGGTGATCTTGAAACTTTAAAGAGAATCCACAACAAAGGAGAATCATCCATGAAGAAAATACTCTCTGCAATAGCAGTTGCGACAAGCGCGGTCCTCACAGCACTCGCGGCGCTAGACCCGGATTGCGTCCTCTACTACGACTTCGAGACGCTGGCGGAGGATGGCTATAAAGTCGAAAACATCGCCAATCCGGGCGTAATGCAACTCGACGGCAAACGCCTTAGTCTCGCCAATGTCGTCGAGGCGACGCCGTCCGCGAAGATCCGCCAGACGCGCGCGGCTGTTCCCGCAGACGATTCCTCCCATACGCTCCGCTATGTACAGGAAGGAGAGGTATATGACGGCCGCTACTGCACGCCGCCGGAGGGCACGGACTATTTCGCGACGACGAACTTCACCATCGAGCTTTTCTACAAGATTGACGGCAGCGTCGCCGCATGGCATTCGATGTTCAAGCGTTTTGGCGCGAACAACGTCCAGGTGAACCTTGGCGTTGGCGGTGCCAATAAGCTGTCCGCCCAGGTGATGACAGGCGAGGTTTCGTCATCCTACGAAACGAAGACGATTAACGACAGCCAGGTTACGAATGACGACAAGTGGCACCATGCTGCGCTTGTCGTCGATCAGACTGGCGAGACGAAGACGATGCGGCTCTACCGTGACTACAAGTTGATTGGCACGCAGGAGCTGGCGACGAATCTGACTTCCGTCGTAAGAGGCGGTGACCAAAAGTGGTATGTGATCGGTTCGGGCGACAAATACGAATTCAACGGCTGGCTGGACTCGGTGCGCGTCACTCTTCGTGCGCTGGAGCCGCAGGAGTTTTTGTGGGGCGAAGGCATGTCGATTGGCCGTTTCCCCGCCGGCTCCACGCTCGCGCACGTGAAGTTCGACGGTTCGATAAATGCCGCCGACCCCGATGGCGGGACGTTCCTGAACGGCGTGAACGTCGCGGCGAAGGACGGCGGGAGCCCCGCGACGTTTTCGGACGACGTTCCCGGCGCGCGGATCGTCGATGGCGAGGGCGGCGTGGTTCTCTCCAAGAACAACACGAAGTCGCTCTACTTCGCGAACAGCAGGGTTTCGTGGTCCGACGCCAGCGACATCTACTATCTCAGCAAGACGCTCGCGGGCGAGGACCGCACCTCGTGGACGGTCGAATTCTTCATGAAAGCCGATTCTGAACAAGCACAATGGGCGCGTATCATGAGTGCTTTAGGGGGTGGGAGTTGGAATGCTTGGTCTCCCTATATCATTGAGGCCAAGAGCACGCCGGTTAGATTCTTCCTTTGCGGACTGAATGGCAAACCGCAGATCAGATTCAACACGGACGTCTGCGATGGTAAGTGGCATCATGTCGCTTTCTCCTTCGAACCGAACAACGACAGGCCCGACCCGACCAACAGCGTGGCAAAGCTCTATATCGACTACGACAAGTTCTACGCCGAGGCGCAGACGCCGAACATCTTCAAGTACCCGGAAAATCTGCACTTTGTCCTGGGTGGAGTGGGTCAATCGACCGACACGGGCTACTTCGGCCTTATCGACGAGCTGCGCATTTCCGACGGGGCGCTAACGCCAGATAAGTTCTTGCGGGCGGAGAAGAAAGCGGGATTTATCTTGATTGTCAAGTGATTTGGACATGAAGCGCAATTGGCCAGCCGTAATTGTCGCAATCATTGCTGCTTCGCTCGCGACAGGTGCGCCTCTTTCGCCGCTACCGGTTTCGCGTGCGCCGTTCGAGCAGTCCGCCGAAGCCGTGCGGCGGCCCGTTTCACTCGCTTCATGGCCTTTCCATCCGACGGCCGGATGGAATCTTCTCGGCGAGGAACGTCTCACGACCTGGGCGGAGTTCCGCAGCGGCGACAAGTTTGTTGTCGCCAACGGCTATTATGGCCGCATCCACTTTGTGGGGCGGACAGGCTTCGGCAAAATCCTTTTCTATCGCGGAGGCGCGGAAGAAGCTTCGCCCACTGACTGCGAAAAGCCGGATCCGTACGGACGCGAACTTCTTGCGTGGCTGGAGATGCGTGTACTTGACGGTTCTACGCCCTACACCCGTTACATGGAATGCTACACGAATGCCACGATAAAAGTGGATGCGGAAGCGAAGTCGGTCTCATGGTCGCGTCCGTGCAAAGGCTCTACGGCGCGGTATTCGATTGCCCCCGAAGGTGACGGAATGCTTGCTCTGGAGTGGAATGCTCCGCAGCGCGTCGAGTTCAGGCTTTATCTCTGCGGAAACACCACGAACGGCATCCATGGCGTGGAAAACTCAACGAAGCTCTTTGTGAACCGCAACAGCGAGACGGAGAGGATCGAAATCCAGTTCCCGGATGGCGTTATTGAACATGATGCGATGGGTGCATCACACCCTACCGGCTCCAACAATCCTGCGCCCGATTACATATGGCGTACTGATGCCGCTTCCGGCCGCATCCTCATTGACCTTTGCGGCTCCACGATTAATAAGGCGCCAACCCCAAACTCCTGCATTGCCGATTTTTGGAAGGAGGATGCGCTGGACGTTCCGGCAGACCCGACGGGCAACTTCCTTGCGAACGGAAGTTTCGAGCTTGGCCTTGTGGACTGGAACTACTGGTGGGGCGGCGAGCCGTGGTACATGGTCGCTGAGACAGGCGAGCCCTTGGAGAGTATAACGGACGAGGCGAAGGTGGGTGAAAAGGCTCTTCGCATAAGGTGCTCGAAGACCCGCGACAAGTACGAGGCTTTGCAGTCCGCGCCGATGTTGCTCGAGCCGGCACGAGAGCATATCCTCTGCGCATGGGTGAAGCGCGCGAAGGGCGAGCAGGGCGAAGCAAACATAACCTTGAAGGTTGAGCCAGCGGCCAAGAAATTCCATATTGTGACGAAGCCGGACGGCGGCGAGGCCAAGATGACTGTGATGCTTGCCGACGACGAATGGCACTTTGTTGAGTTGCCGTTCGTGTCGGAATGCGGAGACTGCAAGGTCATACTTGACGGAAAAGGCGCGGCGACGGTCGTGGATGGAATAAGGGTGGAAAGAATTTCTCGCGCAGAGGCGCAGAGGCACAGAGAAAGAGAGTGTGTGGAGGGGCGGTTGGAAACGGCGAATGACGACAACCTTCTCCATTTCGGCGATCCAATTGATGCACGGCTCATCCTTTCCGGGCCGGAAGGCGCGGAAGGCGCGGTGCGCGTTACATTGCGCAACTTCTACAACGAAACGGTCTATCTCAAGTCGTTCAAGTTCAAGCTGCCAAATGACAAAACACTTCCTCTCGAATTCGACTCTGAACGCCTTGGCACGGGCGTGTTCGTGCTTGGGACGGAGTTTGTCATAGGCGACAATCGCTACCGCGGACGCTACCAGCGCATGGCAGTCGTGAAGCCGCTCGACGGCAAACACGCCACAGCCGATTTCTACCTGCAGCTTGGCTGGTACGAGAAGAGTTCGAACGGCGAGAAGCTCGCCGGCTATTCCCGCGACCTCGGCATCATGGCGACAAACTGGCGGACCAACAGCCGCTTCGCGGACACGAACGCGCCGGAGACGCAACTCCGCAAGAAATACGGCTTCGTCAACCGGCTGCATACCGTCTCTTCCGAATTGGCCGGAATGTATCCCGATCTTTGCAAGCCGGGCATGCCGTGCAATCCCAAAGCCCTGACCAACGCCGTGCCGGAGAAAGTCGCATTCATTGAGAAGGCCGCCTACGAGGCCGGCATGAAGGCTGCACCTGACGACAATTGGTGGTCGTTCTACAACGAGGAGGACGCCGAAATAGCGCCTATCCGCTATGCAAAGACAACTGAAGAGCGGCGCAAAGCCTGCGAGGAATGGTTCCAGTACCAACATGCCTGCTGGAAGGGGCTCAAGAAGGCGTTTGACGAGCGCGGCATGAAGCTTATGTACGCCCCCACGCACGGCAGTTGCAACTACAATCAGGAGTGGCGGCGCGAAATGATGGATCTCTTCATGGACGTCGCCGCATCGCATGATTTCCGCTACGACTTCATCGCGATACACACCTATTATGCCATAGACAACTCGTATCTCGGCTATGCCGACCGCGACGCGAATACGGCCGAGCTCCTTTCGCGCATGGAAAAGTTCGGCTACGGCGATGCTCCGGTCATGTTCTCGGAAGGCTTCAACATTCTTCCGTTTTTCGCTCCGCGTTTCGGGGCGGTATCTTCCGCCGACGCATATTCCAACGGCGGCGTGCCATCACTCAATCTCGGATGGAGGGAATTCCTGCAGGCCGGCGCCATGGCGCGGCTTTATGTCATGGATCTCAAATACTGGCCGCGCGTGATCACGAGCCACTCGTGGCAGCACCGGCTCGTGGCGGACGCGAAGATGTCGCCGTTCATGTGGAACATGGTGCCGAATACGCTTGGGCATCTGTTGCCGTCGCCAAAGTTTCTAGGCGACGCGAAACGGGAAGGCTATCGCGCGTACGTTTTCCGCCAGGGAGATTACGGCGTTGCGGCGGTATGGACAAACGAACGCCAGGCGGAACTTGGCCGGAAGAAGGGGATGGCCCTCCCGCTCAAGCTTCCCGACGATGCGCGGTTCGTGGATCTCATGGGCAACCGCCGCGCCGCGCCGCCGCGTGCCGCCGATGGCACGATGGCGGTTCCCCTCGCCCCCGCTCCGCTCTTTATCGTTTCGCGCGACGCGGAAGGGCTTTTGCAGTCACTAAGGGAAAATCAAGATGCAACGAAATAACATGAAAATGAATGCTGTCAAGAACGCGATGTCGGTTTGTGCCGCCATGTTGGCCGCTACGACCGCGAATATCGCCGCCGCATATCCCGCGCCGTACGCGGCAGACGTGTCAACGGCCGAAAAGCGTGCAGGACTAACGCAACGCTTGTGGGCCCACGATGTTTTGACGGACGTGCGCATATGGCCTGCGGAGAGGCTGAAGCCAGAGGCAGTTGAAAAACCGCTTCGCTTCACCGAAAAGGAGTTGCACGAATCGAATCTCGTGATAGGCGACATACTGAATCCGCAGTTTTCGTTTTTCCCGGCAAAAGGAAGCGGACCGCGACCTGCCGTCGTGGTCTTTCCCGGCGGCGGATATCGCGTGCTCGGCTGGAACAAGGAGGGCACGGAGGTAGCGGAGTGGTTCAACGCTCATGGATTTTCCGCATTCGTCCTTCTTTACCGCACGAACGATCGTGACGGGGCGCTCGCCGATGCACAGCGCACGATGGGCATCATACGCCGCGACGCGGCGAAATACGGTATCGACCCCAAACGCATCGGCGTGATAGGCTTTTCGGCCGGCGCGAATCTTGCGGTCAGGCTTTCGACAAACTGGCGCGAGCGCAGATACGCGCGTGTAGACGAGGCCGACGATCTTTCTTGCCGCCCCGACTTCATGATGCCGATCTATCCATGGGACCTCAGGCCGCGCAAGAATCCGGCGACGCCGCGCGAGGGTTGGAAGAAGACCCTTGAGATGTTGCCGGAATATCCCGTGGACGCGCAAACGCCGCCGTCTTTCACTGTCCAGGCAAAGGACGATTTCTGCGAAATCGAGACGGCTCTAGGGCTTGATTCGGCCTTGCGCAAGGCGGGTGTTTCTTCGACAGTCCGTATCTATCCCGATGGCGGTCACGGTTACGGCCTGCGGCGTCTGGGCAAGGCTACGGACGCATGGAGCGACGAAGCGGCGGTTTGGATTCGACAGTTCGATTGATTATGGTCCGAATCATTGTGGCAGTCGTCGTGTCGCTGGCAATGCTGTCGGCGACAGCCGAACCGTTCAGGGGCGGCGACAGGGTTGTCTTTTTCGGCGACTCTATAACCCATGGCGGGCGATACGGCGAATACGTCAATCTCTTCTACGCCACGCGTTATCCGGATCGCAATATCTGGTTTTCCAATTCAGGGTGGTCGGGCGCCACTGCAGAACAGGGACTTTGGAGCATTGAAGAAGATGTCACGGAAAAGAAGCCGACAGTCGTCACCGTAATGTTCGGAATGAACGACATAAACCGGAATGCATGGCCGCGCACCGGCGATACGCCTGAATTCGCGGCCATGCGCGAAACCGCCGTCAGGGTGTATGATGAACGCATGAATGAACTGGTAAGACGCATCCGTGCAGAGGCGGGAAATCCGGAGATAATCTATTTCACGCCGTCGCCCTACGATCAGACTTGCATTGTTGCCGGGAAGCCTTCCGACATAGTGTGCAACAACGGTCTCGCAATACTTGCCGATCACGTTCGCGCATGGGCGAAGCGCGACAGCGCCAATTGCGTCGATCTTCAGGCGACAATGCTGAAGATCAATGCAGATATGCAGGCGAAAGATCCTGCGGCCAGCCTTGTGCGCAGCTCGCCGGTGTGGTTCGACCGCGTACACCCAGGGCCGCTCGGCCACATGGCAATGCTGTACGGAATCCTGAAGTCGCAAGAGGCGGACTCTGTTGTGGACGAGATAGAGCGCGATGCGGGCGGTGAGGATTCTCTGGAGTTTTTTTGCACCGAAAAGGCCTTGCCGTTTCCAATGACGGAAGAAATGCGCCGCGTTCTCGACCTCGTGCCGTTCGAGCATGACTTCAACCGCGAAATCCTGCGCGTCAAGAACCTTAAGCGCGGCTTGCGCTATGCCGTCCGCATCGATGGCGTTGATGTCGGGTCATGGACTGCGGAGGAACTTGCCGATGGCGTAAACCTTGCCTTGAACGAAAAGACGCCGCAATATCGTCAAGCCGCGCAAGCGGCGGAAATTTGCAGGCGCCTTTGGGCCAACGAACGGATGATTCGCGATTTCGCCACGTCCCGCCGATGGGTGAAGATGCACTACAAGGAAGATCCGGACGGGCCTGGCACGTTCGAGAAACTGATAGAACGTCTTCTCTCGGAGGGGCGGGGCGAGGATTCGTACGACGTAAAGAAGTATCGATCCTACCTCAAAAACTGGCCGCGCCACGAGAAAATAGAGTCGGAAACGGCAAGGGATCGCGCCGCGCTTGCAGAAGCCGTCCGTCCCGTAGGGCACAACTTCGAAATCTTCCCTGTCATCCTTGCGGTAAATCCGTAGCGAAAAATGCCGGAGAGTGGTGGACATGCGGCGGGTAAATATGCTATACTACGCGACATGAAAATCGCATTCATAGTGGTTGCGGCAATTGCCGCCCGTAAGCGGCGCGATGCGCAGGAGGGCCGATAGTTGCTCGACCAGTCACAGGCACCTCTCGCCGAGGCGCTGAATGCGCAGCGGATAAACCGCCTTGCGCACTTTGACGTGCCCGGACACAAGGGCGGCAGGATGAATCCCGAGCTTCCCGAGTATTTCGGCAAGCTTTGCATGGCGCTCGACGTTAATTCGATGACGCCGCTGGACAACCTCGGCCATCCCGTGAGCGTCATAAAGGATGCGCAGGATCTCGCCGCCGAAGCATTCGGCGCCGACCACGCGTTCTTCATGGTGAACGGCACCACGAGTGCGGTGCAGACGATGATATGGGCGACATGCGGCCGCGGCGAGAAGATAATAATGCCGCGCAACGTCCACCGCAGCGCCATAAACGCGCTTGTCGTGAACGGCGCAGTGCCCGTATACGTGAACCCCGGCCGGAACGCGCGCCTCGGCATTCCGCTGGGCATGAGCGTAGATGACGTGCAGAGGGCGATAGAGCTCAACCCGGACGCGAAAGCGGTGCTTGTGAACAACCCGACGTACTACGGTGTGTGTTCCGATCTGGAGACAATCGTCTCCATGGCGCACGCAGCTGGGATGAAGGTTCTGGCGGACGAGGCGCACGGCACCCATTTCTACTTCAGCGACAAGCTGCCGGTTTCTGGAATGGCGGCCGGATGCGACATGGCGGCCGCCTCGCTGCACAAGACCGGCGGCTCGCTCACGCAGAGTTCAATACTCCTTTGCCGCGACACGGTCAACCCCGACTACGTGCGCCAGATGATAACGCTCACGCAGTCGACGAGCGCCAACTACCTTCTGCTTTCTTCGCTCGACCTTGCGCGCAGGCATCTTTTCTACCACGGCGGCGAAGTCTATGCGAAGACAATAGCCTTCGCCGAATATGCGCGCGAAGAGATCAACAGGCTCGGCGGCTACTACGCCTTCGGACCGGAGATATGCAACGATTCCTCGAGTTTCGCGTTCGACCTGACGAAGCTTTCCGTACACACCCGCGACATCGGACTCGCCGGCATAGAGGTATACGACCTTCTGCGCGACGATTACGGGATACAGATCGAGTTCGGCGACGTCGGCAACATACTCGCGATAATCTCCGCCGGCGAC
>JAGCPM010000096.1 GCA_017965685.1 Kiritimatiellia bacterium
ACGGCATGTGCCTAAGCGACGCGAAGGGATACGGCCAAAACCGCGATTCTAAGTCAGATGACGACGCGATAGCGGAAAAGGCGATGAAGGAATACACCTCGCTGAAGACTGCGGCCGCAAACGGAATCGTCGTTGGCGACGCCAATCTCGCTTCGGCGATCCGCTCAATGTTCGGTTATCCCGCACAGTTCGACTTTGAACGGTACAGTCAGGTTGTGCGCTCGCAACTCGGGCTACAGCCCAAGGACTTTGAAAATTACATGCGCCGTGAAATGACGGTGCGGGACGGACTCCTCCGCTCGCTGCTCGGTTCTGCCGTGTGGGTCGATCCTGCGTCTCTGGATCAGGCGGTCGCCGACGCGACGGACGAGTTTACGATTCGCATCGCGCGTTTTTCGCAGGATTCGGCGGCGGCCGACGCGATTTCAGTCGATGATGCAGGGCTGAAGGAGTGGTATGACGCGAACGTAAAGAAGCTTGAGCTCCCGGAACTCGTAAAGATACGTTTCGTGCGTTACGACGCCACCGATCCGGAAATCATGGCGAAGATGAACGTCAGCACGAACGAGATGTGGGACCTCTACGACCAGTATAAGGACGACCGCTACACCTCGACTGACACCAACGGGGTGGAGACGGTAAAGTCTTTCGAGGAAGTGAAGGACGATATCGAAAAGGAACTCCGCCGGATAGCGGCCGTTGAATGCCTCGAAACGAACCTTGTGCGCAGGGTCTATGCGACCGTCACCGGCGAAGCGAACAAGGCTTCCCGTCTGGACGCACTCGCGGCGGAGGACGGAAAGACTGTGCAGGATAGCCAGTGGTTCTCCCTGGACGGAAAGAACGTCGAAGGCTTCACGACACCCGCAACGCTGGTATGTCCGGGTGCCAGGAATTTCGTCGCCAATGTCGCCGAGCTGGATCCCGATGTCGAGGATTTCCGCTATGGTGTAGTTTCCAGCACCAGCGCGGTGTGGCTTTTTGAGATGTCGGAGACGAGCCCTGCGCACACTCCTTCTTTTGAAGAAGCCAAGGACAAGATCGGCGCCCGTGCGTTGCGTGACGCGAAGGCCGATGCTTTCAAGACGCAGATTGAGGCCATTGCCTCGCAGGGCGCGGATGCTGTATTGGCGACAAAAGACGTTTCCACCAATATCGTATTCTCGCTGACCGACATACAGCCCGATACGTTCCCCGATCAGAACGCGGTTCGCCGCGCAGCTGTGAAGCTTGCGAAAGGCGAGGTCTCGAAGTTTGTGCAAACCGGGACCGGAAAGGGACTTCTCGTTTATTGCGAAGACCGCAAGACCGGCGACGCGGCGAAGGCTGTGCTGATGCGCTCGCAGATTCGCGACCAGTCCGGAACGCTGGAGTTCAAGCGCCTTGGCGACCTTTGGGAGGAATGGAACCTCGGGCGCTGCGGCTACGAAAAGAAGTCTGCCGAAGAGCCGGAAACGGAAGAGTGACAATGGAACTCGGTTTCAAAAAGATCAATCCGGACGCGATTCTTCCCCGCTATGCCCATCCCGGCGATGCGGGGATGGATTTGTTCAGCGTTGACGAATTGTCGATTGAACCGGGCAAAAGGGCTCTCGTGCACACGGGGCTGGTGATGAACCTTCCGGCGGGATACGAGGCGCAGGTGCGTCCGCGTTCCGGTTTAGCCCTGAAGAACGGTATCACGGTTCTCAACACTCCGGGCACGATTGACGAGGGATACCGCGGCGAGATAGGCGTCATACTCGCGAATTTCGGCGATGCGGAGTACCGTGTCGCCAAGGGCGCGAAGATTGCACAGATGGTGATCGCGCCTGTCACGCGCATGGTGCCGGTCGAGGTTTCCTCCGTCGAAGAGACCGATCGCGGTTCCGGCGGATTCGGTTCCACTGGCGTATGATTCTCAAGATATTCAAATACGGCGACAAGATCCTGCGCGAAAAGGCGAAGGAGGTGCCACGCGTCACTCCCGAGCTCGCCAGGCTAGCCGACGACATGCTCGCCACTATGCGCTCTGCCAAGGGCGTGGGGCTTGCGGCCGAGCAGGTCGGACGGTTGGAAAAGGTGTGCGTCATCGAAATTCCGCCTGAATGCGAGAACGAGGCGGACGCTTTCTTCAATTCGGCCGTCAGGATGCCGCTCAAGATGTTCAACCCCGAGATAATTTCGCAGGAAGGCTCCGAGAAGGACAAGGAGGGCTGCCTCAGCTTCCCGGACATCGGCGGTTCGGTGACGCGCGCGGCGCAGGTCGTATGCCGCTACACGGACGAGAACAACATGCCGCAGGCCATAACGGCGCGGGGCTATCTTGCTCGGTCCATACAGCATGAATGCGACCATCTTGAAGGAATACTGTACGTGGACCGCATGACCGCAGTGGAGCGTCTCGGGTTCGCGCCAAAGCTCAAGAAACTTTCCAAGGCCAACGGCGGCGCGAGATAGGGAGGTCCCGGCGGATGAGCGATTTCGTCCATCTTCACCTGCATACCACCTATTCGCTTCTCGACGGGCAGTGCCAGATTGTCCCTCTCGTCAAGAAGGCCCGCAAGCTCGGGATGAAATCGCTTGCAGTCACCGACCACGGCAATCTCTTCGCGCTCAAGACATTCTATGACGAGTGCCGCTCGAAGAAGGAAAAGACGTATGGCGATCTTGCCGGCAGCACGATCAAGCCGATTCTCGGATGCGAGACGTACGTCACATCGACGGGCGACTACAGGAGCCGGGATAAGGACGAAAGACGCTTCCATCTTTGCCTCCACGCACTAGACAGAAAAGGCTATTCGAATCTTGTAAAACTCATCTCCGAGTCGCACATCAACGGCTTCTACGGTAGACCCCGCATCGATCGTTCGCTCCTCGAACGCTACCACGAAGGCCTGCACTGTTCGTCCGCATGCATAGCGGGCGAAGTAGCCCACGCAATCGATGTTGGCGACTATGCGGAGGCGGAGCGCGTCGCGAAATGGCACAAGGATCTTTTTGGCGACAACTATTCCCTCGAGGTGATGCTCCACCCGCCGGTGAAAAAGGGGCCGGACGTACCTCTTTCCGCAGAGCGAGAGTTCAAGAACCTCTACGACCGCCAGACAAAGGTCGTCGCCAAGATGCTCGAGATTGGCGCGAAACTAGGCATCCGTGTGATTGCGACAAACGACGTGCATTTTCTTGACGCGGAGGATGATGATTCGCATGACGTGCTGCTGGCCCTTTTCACTGGCAAGAAGATGTCGGACGAAAACCGCCTCATATATACGGGACAGGAATATCTGAAGACGGCCGACGAGATGGCACGACTTTTCGCCGAACGCCCCGAGCTTTTGTCCAACACCCTTGAGGTCGCAGAGAAAGTTGAAGAGTACGAACTCGATTCGCCGCCCATAATGCCGAAGTTCGCGATTCCGCCGGAGTTTGGTACCGAGGAAGATACGCGCGCGAAGTATGACGAGAAGACGCTCGAATCAATGTATCCTCCCGGTCGCATCGGGAAGTTTGGCGGCTACGACAAGACGATCCGCATACAGTTCGAGGCCGAATATCTGGCCTCGCTTGTCTGGGAGGGCGCTAAAAAGCGCTGGCCGCCTGAGGGAGAGCTTGGTCCTCACGGAATACCAAAGGAAATCGATGAGCGTGTCCAGTTCGAGCTTGACACCGTGCGCACGATGGGCTTCCCCGGCTACTTCCTGATTGTCTCGGACTACATACGCGCCGCACGCGAGGAGTGTGGGGTGTGGGTCGGCCCTGGACGCGGCTCTGCGGCCGGCTCCGCAGTTGCCTACGCGCTTGGCATCACCAATGTCGATCCGATTAAGTATGACCTTCTTTTTGAAAGATTTCTCAACCCGGACCGCATATCGATGCCGGATATTGACGTCGACTTCGACGATGCCGGTCGTGAACGGGTGCTCGACTATGTCACAAGGCGCTATGGCGCGGATCACGTGGCGCATATCGTGACGTTCGGGCAGATGGCCGCCAAATCGGCGATCAAGGACGTCGGTCGCGCGATGGCGTATCCGCTCGCCCAGACCAACAAGCTCGCATCCTATGTCCCGGGCGTCCCAAAAATAAGTTTCTCCAAGGCGCGCAAGCAGTCGCCCGAACTTGAAGAGGCGTTCAATTCACCCGATCCGACAGTCCACCTTCTTATGGAGCGCGCGGCGAGGCTAGAGGGATGCATCCGCCAGCCGGGAGTCCACGCATGCGGCGTCATCATCTCGCGCGATCCGATAGTCGAGACCCTGCCCGTGATGCCGACTCCGGAAAAGGGAAAGAAGAAAAAGGATGATTCCTCTTCCGGCGGCGGAGACAAACTTCTCACCACGCAGTACGACGGTCATTTCGTGGAGCCGGTCGGACTGCTGAAGATGGACTTTCTCGGGCTCAAGACTCTTACGGTCGAAAAGGAATGCGTCCGCCTTCTCGGCGCGAACAACCCGCGCGTCCCTGAATCGATACGCGGCGCGGACGGATCTCTCGACCCAGACAAAATCCCCGACGACGACAAACTTACTTACGAACTCTTCGGGCGCGGCGAAACGACCGGACTCTTCCAGTTCGAGTCAGCCGGAATGAAGAAGCATCTGATGGCGCTCCAGCCTGAACGCCTCACGGATCTTGTCGCCATGAACGCCCTCTATCGCCCGGGACCAATGGCGTACATTCCCGACTTCATCGACCGCAAGCAGGGTCGCAAGCCGGTCTGCTACGACCATCCTCTCATGGAGAGCCGCCTCAAGGATACGTACGGCATTACCGTCTATCAGGAGCAGGTGATGCTTCTCTCTCGCGATCTTGCCGGTTTTACTCGCGGCGAATCGGACAAGCTCAGAAAAGCCATGGGCAAGAAGCTCATGGACGTGATGGCGGAACTCAAGGAGAAGTTCATCAAGGGCTGTCTTGGCAACCCGAAGTTCCGCATTGGCGAATGGGAGGACGAGGAGAAGGCGAAGTCGCTCGTGGAGAAGATTTGGAAGGACTGGGAAGCGTTCGCCTCGTACGCGTTCAACAAGTCCCATTCCGTGTGCTATGCTTGGATTGCCTACCAGACCGGTTATCTCAAGGCACACTATCCGGCGGAATTCATGTGCGCGCAGATTTCCTCCGAAATCGGCAACTTCGACAAGTTGCCGGGATTCGTTGCGGAAGCACAGGAGATGGGTCTGGACTTGCGGCTTCCCGACGTGAACGAATCCGGCTCCCGTTTCGTGCCTACACCCGACGCGAAAGGCATACGCTACGGACTCGGCGGAATCAAGGGCGTTGGCGAGATGGCGGCGGAGGCCATTGTGGAGGAGCGCGAGAAGAACGGCCCTTACGCCGGATTCATGGATTTCTGCATGCGCCTGGCCGGCAAGAACGCCGTGAACAAGCGCGTTCTGGAGAACCTGACCCGCTGCGGCGCTTTCTCTTCCATCGAGCCCAACCGCGCAAAGTTCTTCAATGGCATAGAGAACGCGCTGAAGCATTCCCAGCAGAAGGCAAAGGACGACGCGAGTGCGCAAGGCAATTTCTTCGATATGATGGCGGTCGGCGGCAGGGAGAACGTGTCTGACGCTATGCTGAAGGATTGCGCGCCGTTCACGACGGTCGAAGACCTGAAGAACGAGCGCGACCTGCTCGGCGTGTACGTCACCGGACATCCGATACAGAGTTGTCGGAGGCTCATATCCGCGCTTTCGTGCTGCAAGGTAGGCGACGAGTATTTCCCGTTTTCACTTGACAAGATTGCGAAGAAGCCAATCGACGAGCAATCGCCTGAAGAGGATGAGGAAGATGACGTTCCGCAGGAAACCGTCGATGACGAGAACGGCGGTGAGGATGCCGAGGAATCCGGCCTTTCTCCGATCGACGAAATGCTGATGAAGGGCACAGACGACGATTGGCAGTTAAAGGGGCTTGCCCAGGCCATGATACGCGCGAGCGGCGCCGCCTTTCATGGAGATAGCGATTCGCAGAACAAGGCTCTGGCATCCGCCCGTTCGAAGTTGAAGCGCCGTTTTGCCAAGAAAGAGCTCAATCCTCTTTTGCTCAAGAAGATGGACGTGCGCGTGGTGGCTGTTCTGGAGTCCTGTTCGGTCAAAACTCCAAAGCCACGCCCAGATGGTTCAGTGGGGCAGAAATGGGCGATATTCGCCCTCGACGACGGTACCGGCAGGGCGGACGCGATGTGCTACGCGAAGGCGTGGGCGTCTTGCTCGTTCCTCGCGGAAAAGGCGGATAGCCTAGTTTTAGTCTGCGGCGAAATATCCCATCGCGCTCTATACGACAACGCCGACACCGCCAAGGAGCATCCGCAGCTTGGCGACCTGTCCTTCTCGGTGCGCGAGGCATATCTTTTGGAGGATGGCATTCCCGGAGCTTCATCCGGCCTGCGTCTCAGGATGGATGTTGGCGATCCCAAGTTCGGCGAAAAAGCGGCAGCGCTCCGGCGGCTTGCCGATCTCTATCCCGGAAAGCTCGATGTCGAGGCGTCGCTATCGTTCCCCGACAATTCGCGCGTGGACATGGCGTTTGGCGAGGAGAACCGCGTCGCGGTCAATATAGGCTTTATGTCCGAAATCGCCAAGATCCTGCCGCAGGGCGACATGGATTGGCGCCCGAAGGATGGCATCTACCAGAAAACCTGCGAACGGCGGCAGCCGGCGAGGGGGCAATCGTGAACGTTACAAGTCTAGTTGGCCGGCCCAATACCGGCAAGAGTGCGCTTTTCAACCGCCTTGCGCGCAAGCGCGTGGCGATAGTGTTCGACCAGCCCGGAGTCACGCGCGACCGCGTAACGCGCGAAGTGCGTCTTGGCGACAGGCGCGTGATGCTTGTCGATACGGGAGGCATTGCCTTCGACAAGCGCGTGACGCGCGATCCCCTTGACGAGGAAACGCGCGCTCAGGCCTCGCTGGCGGTGGAGGATAGCGCGGTTTGCGTCATCGTGGTGGACGCGCGCGAGGGCGTTGCGCCGCTCGATATTGAGGTTATCGAAAAGGTCCGCAAGTCCGGCTCGCCATGCATCATCGCCGCCAACAAGTGCGACAGGCCGGAGGACGACGCCCTTGCCCATGAGTTCGAGCGGTTCGGGATGCCTGTAATGCCCGTGTCGGCCGAGCACTCCCGTGGAATCGACGCGCTCGTGGAGAAAATAGTCTCGTTTCTTCCCGATGCGCCGCAGGAGCCTGAAGGTGTTCGTCCCCTCAGGGTCGCGATTGTCGGCCGCCCAAACGCCGGAAAATCCTCATACATAAACCGCCTGCTGAATGCCCCGCGCGTGATCGTGTCCGAGATTCCGGGAACGACGCGCGATTCGGTAGAGGTCCCGTTTACAATCGGTTCGGGACCGGACGCCCGTCGCTACATGCTCGTCGATACCGCCGGAATGAAGCCGCACACGAAGATGTCCAAGACGAGTGTCGACAACTTCTCCCTTTTCAGAAGCGAGCAGGCGATAGAAGAGGCCGACGTGGTCGTGCTCGTACTCGATCCGACGCTCGGCCCGACATTGCAGGACAAGCGCATCGCATCCAAGATACTGGAATCGAACCGCGCCTGCGTGATGATGGTGAACAAATGGGACGTTGCGCAGGAGCAGGGCATGACCGAGACCAAGGCTCTCGAAGCGATACGGTTGATGATGCCGTTCATGAATTTCGCACCGGTCGTCTTCTGCTCCAACAAGTCCGGCTACAACATCCGCCGCGCGATAGGAGCCATAGACGTTGCCGCTGGATCGGCTGGCATGAAGCTGCCAACGGGAATGCTCAACAACGCGATAGAGAAGGCGGCCAAGAAGACCGTCGCGCCTATGGTGCGCGGCAAGCGCCTGAAGCTCTACTACGCGCTGCAGGTCTCGGCAAATCCGCAGACTGTCAGAATATACGTGAATGATCCGAAGCTCGCCACTCCGGCGTACGTTTCATACATCGAAAAGGCGATCCGGTCCAGGTTCGGGCTGGAGGGAGCTCCTCTAAGGCTTCTGATGAAAGCCCGCGAACGATGACCGGTCCGGCGAGAGGCGTTCTGCTTGCGGCGGCGTTTCTCGCCGCCACGCGCGCCTTTGCCGTGGATGCCTCGAACCGCTACAGGTCGCCCCGCAATCCCGAAAGAAAAATCCGCCCAACGACCGAACTTATCGTGCTCCACACCACCGAAGCTCCAGCTCGCAGTTCTCTCGCCAAAGTCTCGGAGCGCGGCGAGTGTCACTACTGCGTTACGGAGGAGGGTGTCATCTACCGCATCGTCGATCGCGACAAGGAAGCGTTCCATGCCGGACGCTCAATGTGGAAGGGCAAGGAGGACGTGGACAAGTTTTCAATTGGCATAGAGTGCGTAGGCTATCATGACCAGGCGATGGGAACGGTCCAGCTGGCCGCAATCCGCGACCTTGTTGACGACCTCAAGAAAATGTACCGCCTGACCGACGACAAGGTCGTGACGCAAAGCCAGGTGGCATACGGAAGGCCGAACAAGTGGCAGAAGCACAACCATCGCGGAAGAAAGCGGTGCGGAATGCTTTTCGCGATGCCGAGCGTAAGGCGCGTCCTCGGACTCAAGACACGTGCGGCGTCCGATCCCGACGTCAAAGCCGGGCGGCTCGTTGTTGGCGATGACTATCTTGCGAAAGTCCTTTACGGGAACATAGACACTTTCAAGTCCACATACGCGCGCGTCAAGACTTCGGTCCCGCCGCCTGTCAGACAGGATGGCGGAGAAACCGGCGGCGGATTTTTCAGCAGGCTCTTCGGCTCTCCGAAAACCGCCGAGCCTAAGCCGGCGCCAAAGACGGCTCTCAAGTGGCGCGCTCCGGCATCGATCGAAGATCTGAAGAAAATGGGATACGTCAAAAAAGGCGTGGTCAAGCCTGGCGTCACGGCCGCTTCGATAGCTGGCGGAAAGTGGAACTATTCGACTACATACTACACGATCCGCGACAAGGTGATACCGGGCAACCTGATAAATCCGGCAAAGATAGAAGTGGGGATGGAGATATGGATGAAAAAGCAGTAATGGTTTTCTCCGCGATCGTGTTCGCGGCCTGCGCGTTCGCGGATGTATCCGTCGCGGAACATGGCGGCGACATAAACGCCGCAATCGACGCCGTGGCGGAAGCCGGCGGCGGAAGAGTTTTGGTGCCAGATGGCGAATGGGCGTCCAAAGGCCCAATCCGCCTCAAGAGCGGCGTAGAGCTGCATCTTGAGAAGGATGCGAAAATCGTCTTCTCCGACGATCCTGCGGACTACCTTCCCGCCGTCGACACGACATGGGAGGGCATCTTCTGCCGCAATTATTCCCCGCTCGTCTACGCGTACGGCTGCACGAACGTCTCGATAACTGGCGGAGGAACTTTCGCGCCGAAGATGGGAACCTGGAAGAAATGGTTTGCGCGTCCGCAGTCGCACAGGGACGCGACGGCTTGGCTCTATTATGCAATGTCCACGAACATGCCCGTTTCGGCGCGCGACGTGACGAAACTGGATGGAGCTAACATGCGGCCGTATCTCATGCAGTTCAACAAGTGCGCCAACGTCCTTCTGGATGGATTCAAGATCCGCTCGTCTCCAATGTGGTGCGTCCATCTTCTCGAAACGGACGATGTGCAGGTCCGCAATCTCGACATCTATGCCCACGGCCACAACAATGACGGAATCGACATTGAATACTGCCGCAACGTGCTTGTCGAGAACTGCCGCTTCAACCAAGGCGACGATGCCGTTGTCATCAAGGCCGGACGCAATCAGGACGCTTGGCGGCTGGGCAAGTGCACCGAGAACGTCGAGATAAGGAACTGCGAGATTGTCGATGGCCATGTGTTGCTGGGCATAGGAAGCGAGATGTCCGGCGGTGTCCGCAATGTATGGATGCACGACTGCAAGATGACCGGAAGCGCCCTCAACGTGTTCTATATGAAGACGAACGAGCGCAGAGGCGGCTTCATAGAAAACATAAAAATGGAGAATTGCACCGTAGAGGCCAAAGGCAGGCATCGCCCGAAAAGCGTTGTCGGCATCGAGACCGGCGTCCTTTACCAGTGGGCTGCGCTACCTACATTCGAGGTGAAGCCGACGCGTATAAGGAACATCGTCGCCGAAAACGTCCATGTCAACCACGCCGACCATCTCGTCTTCATAGACGGTGACGCGAGAAGTCCGGTTGAAGGCGTGACCATGAGGAACGTCACATGCGACAGGATATATGGAGAGAAAACCGTCATCCGCAACGCTGTTGGCGTATCTCTCGATGGCGAACAGCTCTGTAAGACACAAGAAAGGCTCCGGAAATGAACGGATTCGGCACGATGGAAGAGGCGAGAGATTATTTCTCAAAGGACCGCTTCGCGACAGAAAACGGAATGGTGCTGGACGAAAGAGGCGAAGGCTTCGCTTTGTGCAGCATGGTCGTAGGCGAGCGGCATAAAAACGCCTACGGCGGCGTCATGGGCGGCGCGATATTCACGCTCGCCGATTTCGCCTTTGCCGCGTTGACCAACGACCGTGAAAGGGTTACGGTCGCGCAGCAGGTCTCGATAAACTATCTCAATGCGCCGAAGGGCGGCAAACTCTTAGCCAAGGCGCGCTACATAAAGGACGGCCGCAGCTCGTGCGTGGCCGTTGTTGACGTGACGGACGACACCGGCCGCCACATTGCGCAATTCACTGGAACAGGATTCAAACTCTCGAAATGAAAAACATCATATTCGCATTGTGCATACTCTCCTCTGCCGTTTTCGCGGAAGGCGAGAAGGCGATTCCGAATTCGCAGGGTGCTTGCGTGAATCCTGCGGGCGACGAGATATCGGTTACCACCAAATGCCTCAGGTTCAATGGCAAACCTGTCGTGCCGGTCATGGGCGAGATGCACTTCGCGCGCGTTCCGGCGAACGAATGGCGCGATTATGTGCGCAAGATGAAATCCGGCGGCGTGGATATCCTCGCCACCTACGTCTTCTGGACACACCACGAGGAGAAAGAGGGAGCGTACAACTTCTCTGGGCGGCGCGATGTCGGCGCGTTCCTGAAGATTTGCGAGGAGGAAGGCATGAAGGTCGTCTTGCGCATGGGACCTTGGTGCCACGGCGAAGTGCGAAACGGCGGCTTTCCGGACTGGCTTGTCGAGAAGATCGGCGCCGGCACGAAGCACCTCAGGGCTACCGATCCGGAATACATGGCGCTGACCGAAAGATTCTGGCGGCGTCTCTTCAGGGAAGTGTACGGTCATTTCTGGAAGCAGGGCGGATGCGTTGTCGGCTGCCAGATCGAGAACGAATGCAGAGGTCCATGGCCGTACATGCAGGCATTGAAGGACCTTTGCCGCAACATCGGTTTCGACGTTCCTTTCTACACGCGCACCGGCTGGCCAGCCATGAAGGGTAGAATCGCGTATGGCGAGCTTCTGCCTCTCTTCGGAGATTATGTGGATGGACATTGGGGCCGCGGCAACGAAGTTTCGCCCGGCGCGTTCCGGAGGATATGGAAGTTCACCTCGCGCCGCTCTTCCGAGAATATCGCAACCGAGATGATACCGAAGGAGCTTCTCGGCAAGGACGAGGGCGCGGTCGCGGAATATCCGTTCCTTACGTGCGAGCTTGGCGGAGGAATGTCTTACGCATACCACCGCCGTGTCAGAGTGCATCCGGAGGATACGTATTCCATCGCGATCGTAAAGCTCGGCTCTGGCTCCAACATGCTCGGCTACTACATGTACGCGAGCGGCACGAATCCCTCGGACGGCGCGACATGGTTCAACGAGAGCCAGTCTTCGCCATACACGAACAACAACGACCTGCCTCCGCTCTCATACGACTACCAGTCGCCAATCGGCGAATTCGGCGAGCTCAATCCCGTTTGGCATGCGCTGCGGCCGCTCCACTTGTTCTGCCGCAATTTCGGCGCCGATTTCGCGCTGGAGAGCCCGGAGTTCTTCGACGAACACCATACGCGCCGCGGACCGTTCCATTTCTTCTGCGACTACAACCGCGTGACAAACCGCAATGGCCGCGCGTATATCGTTCCGGAAAACTGGAAAACCCGTCTCGGCACGATCAGATCCGCGACCGCCCAGCCCGTCGAATGGAAGGGCGACACTCTGGTAATGATGAAGATTC
>JAGCPM010000097.1 GCA_017965685.1 Kiritimatiellia bacterium
ACCAGGTAAAGAGGGTCACGACTTTTCTCTTTCCCGAGACAGACCCCATGGGCGCGGGGTACAACTACAGGCAGGCAATCACCGCAATCGGCTCGGGCGGTTTCTCCGGCAAGGGAATCGGCAAGGCGGAAACGAACGCTCTGCAGTACCTGCCGCCTTCGGTCTCGCTCAACGATTTCATATTTTGCGTGTATGCGGAGGAGACTGGCTACGCGGGGTCGCTTACGCTCATAGGGCTTTTTGCGGCGCTTTGCCTGAGCGGACTGTGGACTGCCTACCTCGCGACGGATGCCATGGGACGGCTGATGTCGCTCGGGCTTGTGACGCTCGTCTTCGCGCACGCTTACGTAAACATCGCGATGTCGATAGGGCTGGTTCCGATAACAGGACTGCCCCTGCCGTTCATTTCATCCGGCCGGACCTTCCTTATAACGGTCATGGCCGCATTCGGGTTAATGCAAAGTGTAGCAATGCACAGAAAGGAAGAAACATGAATCTGTTCGGATGGCTAAAGGCCTCGCAGACAAAAAGGGAAATTCTCGTCAACGTTGAAAAACTGGAGACGAGAGTCGCGGTAATGGAAAACGGGCGTCTGGAGGAGCTCATGGTCGAGTATCCCGAGGAGGAGCGTCTCGTAGGCAGCGTGTTCAAGGGGCGCGTGCAGAATCTGGAGAACGACCTCCAGGCCGCGTTCGTCGACATCGGCCTGCAGAAGAATGCGTTCCTCCACTACTGGGATATGACGCCGGACGCGGATGCGCTCCTCGACGAGGAGGACGACGCCGCCAAGAAGCAGAAGGGTAGACGGCAGAACCGCCTTTCAGACGCCGAGATTGCGAAGCGCTTCCCGCCGGGAAGCGAGATAATCGTGCAGGTCACGAAGGGGCCGATTTCCACCAAGGGCCCGCGCATAACGGCGAACCTCTCGATTCCGGGAAGCTATCTCGTGATGATGCCGGGGACTCGCATAAGGGGCGTCTCGAAGAAGATCAGCGACATCAAGGAGCGCACGAGGCTCAAGAAGATTCTCGACAAGCTGCCGCTCCCGGACAATGTCGGCGTGGTGGTCCGCACCGTCAGCATGGGCGCGAACGCCCGCTCGATAGCGCGCGACCTTAGAAATCTCATCAGCGTATGGAATGAGATGCAGACGAACATCAAGCGCCTCAGGACGCCATGCTGCATATTCCAGGAGCCCGACCTTTGCGAGCGTGTGGTGAGGGACTGGCTTACCGAGGATGTGGACGCTATCGTGATCGACGACGAGAAGTCGTACAATGCGATGAGGGACGTTTGCGCGAAGATATCGCACAGGGCGAAAAGCAAGATACGCCGCTACGACGGCGAGAAGAACCTGTTCGAGCACTACGGCCTGGAGAGGCAGCTCGCGGACGCGTTTTCCCGCAGGGTGCCGCTCAAGTCGGGCGGATATCTTGTCATCGACGAGACCGAGGCTCTCGTTGCGGTGGACGTGAACACGGGGCACTACAAGGGCAAGGGGTCTCAGGAGGAGGCGATACTCGAGGTGAACCTCGAGGCGGTCGAGGAGGTCGCGCGGCAGCTGAGGCTGAGAAACATCGGCGGCCTCGTCGTGTTGGACCTCATCGATATGAAAAGCCGCAAGCACCAGGCCCAGGTGTACAAGGCGCTCAAGGCCGCGCTCAAGCGCGACAGGGCGCGCACGAACGTTTTGCCGATCAGCGAGCTCGGGCTTCTGGAGATGTCCCGCCAGCGTCAGGACAAGTCGATTCTTTCCAAGCTGACCTCGAAATGCCCCTTCTGCGAGGGGCACGGCCGCGTGAAGTCGCCGATGGCCATTTCGATAGAAATTCAGCGCCGGCTCATCTCAATACTCAAGAAATACGCGCTCGAGAAGAAGCCCATCGAACCGAAGATTGTAATTGCGCCGCAGGTCATGCAGCGTTTGAGGACCGAGGACGGCAAGATTCTCGCCGACCTGCAGAAGGAATACGGGACGAAACTCACGTTCGTTTCCGAGCTTCACAGGCATCCGGAATCGTTTTCGGTACTAGACGGGACCACCCAACAAGTGATATACTCCCAATCATGAAGCGCA
Source organism: Kiritimatiellia bacterium (assembly GCA_017965685.1). GTDB lineage: Bacteria > Verrucomicrobiota > Kiritimatiellia > RFP12 > UBA1067 > UBA1067. The sequence goes on from JAGCPM010000097.1 coordinate 2,078, forward strand.
TACCCTTGACACTGGTCGCACTCGCCCTCGCTGTTTCCGCGCACGGCGAGACGAGGCTGAAGGTGACCTCCGACAAGTCGGCGGCGGATAATGTTACGGGGACCATCGTGGCGTCTGGACACGTCCATGCGGTCACCACTCCCGTATCGATGGGAGGTGGCCCGGGATCGAACGCCGCTAGGTTCAGCCTGCTGGGCGACATGGTCAAGTTCCGGAAGGACCAGTACGATTTCGCGCCGGGCACGTCCATAACGACCTGCACGAACGACGAGTGCAGTCTGCATTGGAGGGCGACGGCCGAGATGCGCTACCGCGCCAAGGAGGGAGACCGCGCGTTCATACTGAAAAACGTGACGTTCCGCCTGTTCGAGGTTCCCGTGATGTGGCTGCCGTACTGGTACTATCCTCTCGACACGGATTACGGCTGGCGCGTCATGCCCGGCTACACCAGTCGCTGGGGCGCATTCATCCTGACTCGCTACGTGTGTACGCTTGCGGGCGGATGGAGCCCGGGGGAGTGGGGCCTTGGCAGTTCCACGCGCTTTGACCTGAGATACAAAAACGGTGCGGCGTTCGGCGAGAACCTTACATGGCAGAATGGCGACTGGGGCAGGGGCGCGTTCAAGGTCTACTATTTGCGCGACGAGGACCATGACCGCTATTCGCGCCATTGGGACGACCAGAACAAATACCATTACTCCAACTGGGGTTCCGAAGTTCCGCGCAACCGGTATGTAGTAACGTTCGACCAGAGACTTGAGCCGACAGAGCGCGATACGTTGCGTCTCACCGGGGCGTACTACAGCGATTCACAGTTCTCCGGCGACTTCCTGCGCGACTCGCTGCTCGGCGGAAGGACTCGCTACATAGACGCCTCCAGGAACGAAATCGCCTGGGAGCACATCGAGAATCCTTTCGGTCTCGGCATCAGCGTGTCAGGGCCCCTCAACGAGTTCTACGGCGGCGTGGCGCGGTTGCCGGAAGCATATCTCGACATCGCGCCGCAGAGAGTCTTTTCTCTGCCAGTGAACTACGAATCGCAGACCAGAATCGGCTTTCTCAACCGCGATTACGCCAAGCTTGGCGACGACCGCACCCACCCGATATACAGGTACAATCCCGGACTGTGGGCCGACTACCAGACCTTCCGTGGCGACACGTATCATCGCCTGACTCTGCCTTTCAAAGTCGCGGACGTAGTCTCCGTGGTTCCTCGTGTCGGATTGAGGGGAACATATTGGGACGAAACGGGCGCCACGTACGCGACCGACAGAGCCTACCGCAAGGCCGGCGAGATCGGCAACGCCACAAGAATGATTTACGAGGGCGGTGCCACCTTCGCGGCGAGGGGTGTGGCGTGGATTGACGAGGATTGGCAGCACATGATTGAGCCGTACTTCGACGTGCTCGCCCAGGAGGCGAAGTATTCCGGGCTCAAGAAAGGCGCGCGGCCCTATGTGTTCGATTCCATCGACTCGTCCAGCGACTGGCTCGACCAGTATGCAGGCCGCAGCCGCAACCTGCCGTACTCCTGGTATGGCGTCACTCCCGGCATACGCAACGCCTTCCGCAAGGCCGACGAAGACGGAACCTTGCGCACAGTTGCCGATATCGACCTCTACGCCGCCGTGCAGTTCAACTCGACATCTTGGACGGAAGGCGGCCGCTATCACAAGCTTGCGCGCGATCCATCCGATCCGAACTACGGCAAGTCCCATCCTTCCGCCGCGCCGGGAATGCGCCTCAGGTTCTTTCCGGATCGCGATACGGCTATCATGACCAGGGTAGAGTACGATACCGACAACCGCCGCCTCGCGTATGCAGACGTGAAGTGGATGCAGAGAATATCGAAGGACGTCAAGTGGTCGGCCACATACTCTCAGCGCGACCACAGGATATGGGACTTCTCTTCGACGCCGTTCGATCCGCTCGCCGTCAAGGACGAGGAGTTCAACTGGGCGCGTATTTCCTATTTGCGATTCGATCTCGAACACGAGATATGCGACACCCTGGCGTGGGGGCCTTTCGTCAGCTGGGACTTCAAGGATAGTTCGCTCGACGAGGTTGGTGCTTGGTTCGACATCCGCACCGACTGCCTCGGCTTCCGCGTGCAGCTTTCGTACGAGAACGCGTGCAGAAGGGTGGACTACTCGCGCTACGACGACGATTTCCGTATAGGACTGTACATATACCTTCGTGCGTTCGGCGCCGACAGCGCCTCGCCGATATACACGGGCAGGGCCCGCGACTAGCCGATGCGCAAGGCGAAGCTCAGCAGGACGGAACGTCTCGAACGCTATCTCGTGGGTCTTATCCAGGAGAAAGGCTCCGATCAGGATAGGTCCGCCTCCGAAAGGGTTCTGCTCGCGTTTCTGAAGTGTCTGGGTCTGCTCTTCGGGTTCGTCGTGGCTGTCAGACATTCGCTATATGCCTGCGGTCTGCTCAGGCAGGTCCCGCTCGGCGTGCAGGTAATCTCCATCGGCAACGTTACGGCGGGCGGCACCGGCAAGACTCCCGTCACTGAAATCTTCGCGCGCACACTCGCCGCCGAAGGCAGGAAGGTGGCCATACTTTCGCGCGGGTATCGCCGCAAGGAGGCCGCCTGGTACAGGCGCATGTTCACGCAGGTCATCGACCCTCCGCTTATCGTATCAGACGGCAAGCGCGTACTCTGCGATTCCGCAGTCGGCGGCGACGAGCCGTATATGCTCGCCTCCAATCTGCCGGGCGTGGCGGTGGTTGTCGATCGCGACCGCGTGAAGGCCGGCAGGTATGCGATAAAGCGTTTCGGTTGCGATACCCTGATTCTCGACGACGGCTTCCAGTACAAGAAGCTCAGGCATTCCATAGAGGTTGTGCTTGTTGACTCCACGAACCCCTTCGGCAACGGCAACATGCTTCCGCGCGGCATACTCCGCGAGAAGGTCCGCACCATCTCGCGGGCCGACATAATCTTTCTCACGAAGTGCAACGGCGACGTTTCGGGCGTGATAGCCGAGATACGCCGGCACAACACGAAGGCGGAGATAGTCGAGTGCAACCACACCCCGAAGGTCCTGCGCGATGTGTGGAGCCGCGAGGAATTCCCCCTTGAATGGCTCAAGGGCAAGACGCTGTGCACTCTCTCGGGAATCGCCTCGCCAAAAGGCTTCGAGAATTCCCTTCGCCGCCTGGGATCGAAGGTCGTGTGGTGCGAAAGGTACGCCGACCACCACCGCTACGACCCGAGCGAAATCCTTTACGCCCTGAACCGTACGGCCGACATGCACGCCGACGCCCTCGTTACGACGGAAAAGGACGCCGTCCGCTTTCCGCGCTTCGAGACTTCGCCGGTGCGCTGCTTGTACCTGCGGATCGCCATAGAGATTCTCAAGGGCCGCGAGAACTTCACCCAGATCATCAACCGCATCTGCTTCAGGACCGGACAGTGAAACTCGTCGTAGCTACGCACAACGCGCACAAGATTGCCGAAATTTCCGCCATCCTTTCCGGCTGGGATATAGAGGGTCGCTCTTCCTGCGCCGAAGAGACTGCTCCCGATTTCGCCGGCAATGCGCTCATCAAGGCCCGCAGCATCTGGCGAAAGGGCGGCGGCTGGGTGATGGCGGACGATTCCGGACTGGAAGTATTCGCTCTTGGCGGCGCGCCGGGAGTTCGCAGTGCGCGTTATGCCGGCGAGGACGGCAACTCGGCAAAGAACAACGCGCTTCTTCTCAAGAATCTGGAAGGCGTGACTGATCGCCGTGCCAGATTCGTCTGCTCCATTGCCCTTGTCTCCCCCGATGGCAGGGAATTTTCCGTCGAAGGTTTTTGCAGCGGAACGATAGGGCTCGCGCCTTCCGGCAACGGAGGATTCGGCTATGATCCTCTTTTCACCCCTGAAGGCTACGACAAAACATTCGCAGACCTGCCCGCCGGGGTCAAGAACTCGATCTCCCACCGCGCCAGAGCTCTCGCGAAGGTGAAAGAGCTTCTCGCAGACTGCTTGACATAGGAACGGAAAATTTGGTAAAATACCGCCATCAAAATCAAAGAGAAGATAGGTTGATGGCGATAGCGCTAAAGAACGGGCGCGGCGAAAGGAACGCGCAGAAGGGCTGTAGAAGGCCTGTAGCGCGTTGCCACGGAATTATTATCCCCCCCCCCCCACCTCTAAGAGAACGCGCAGGAGAGCGCGTATGACGCGCTCCTGCGGCAATGTTTTCGGCCTCTGCGGCAATGCCCTCGCGGCATTGGGAGTTTGCGTATTGGCGCATTGCGCGGCATTTGCCGCACCCAAAAGTTTCGACGAGTGCATTGGCACGGCGAGTAATGGTGGCGGGTGGTCCGGCAATGTTGCCTATGACCGCGCGACAGGTCGCGCGAAGCTGGATGCGAGAGATCATGTCTTCACGCCGTCCGAGCCTTCCAGCAAGAAATTCGTCACGATAGAGGCCACGGCGACATTCCCCGTCAACGACGATAATGACCATCCCGGCGCGGATGTCCAAGCTGCCGTGCGCATCGCACCCAACGGCAAGTTCCAGGTGTGGACCCACCTTCGCCAAGGCTACGGCGGGCAAGCAGGTAACAGGGAACAGGTAACAGGGAACAGTTGGATGGATGTTGAGGCGGAGGGAGTGACGCCGGTCGGCGGCAAAGAATA
>JAGCPM010000098.1 GCA_017965685.1 Kiritimatiellia bacterium
CTTCCGCACGGGAACGCCTCCGCGTTCCCGAAGCCGAATTTTCACTTAACGCAAAATGGAAATCTTCACTTCACACTTTGTTTACAGGGTTGCTAACGTTTTCATGCCCGAAAAAATGGGGAACCTCCAACTAACGACTGCCGCTCCAAAACAGTTGTCGTTTCGAGCCTACGGCACGACCAACTCTCCCTATCGGACGGGAAAGCTATTCAATGGGTTGCTCTAAGTCTATTTAATGGGCAACTCCAAACCCATTTAATGACTTAGGGTAAAGTCATTTAATAGCTTGGTGCAAAGTCATTTAATAGGTTGGTACTTCCCCATTTAATAGGTTGGAAGGAAGTCATTAAATGGGTTTACCGCCGCCCAGCCGGAGGTTTAGCAGACCGGCGAAGCGTGCCGTTCTGGCACATTCGACACATAAAAACAGGCTGCTGCGCAGCGAAAAAGGTTTTGGTGCGCAGCAGAACAACTTATGGTGCGCACCAAAATGTCCGGCGGTGCGCACCAAAGACTCTAGCGGCGCTGGTACAGCAGGCGAGAAAACGCCGCGAAGAACGAAGGATACGATTTGGCGGCGCATTTGGCGTCGTCCAACTCGACCGGCCCGGCCGCCCGTGTCGCCCCGATAGCGACGGCCATTGCGATTCTGTGGTCGCCGTACGAACGGAAAGCACCGCCGGAAAGCTGTCTATCGGAACCATACACCGTGAAATCATTGTCTCCGGCGGCGGTTTTCACGCCAAACCGGCCGAGAACGTCCTCCATTGCGGCGACTCTGTCGCTTTCTTTTAACCGCAAACGCCTTGTGCCGACAAAACGCGTGATTCCCTCATTGCACGCCGCAGCGATGCAAAGGGCCGGAAAACTATCCGGAAAGCCGGAAACGTCAATCTCTCCGCCCAACAATTTCACTGCTTCGACCACCGCCCTGTCAGGTTGGCGAGAGGCGCATTCAAGACCCTCGAATACGATATCATTCCCCATCGCGTTCGCGCAGACCCAGAATGCCGCTCCGGACCAGTCCTTTTCGGCAATCCGCTTCGATTCGTCGTCAGGGACCTTGAACCGCTGCAATCCCGGAATCACAAAGCCTCCGTCAAGATCCTTGATCGTTATGCCGTAATCCCGCACAACATCAAGAGTCATATCGACGTATCCGCGCGATTCCAGAGGGCTCTTGAAGCGTATTTCGCTATCGCCGTCCAGAAGCGGCAAGGCAAAAAGGAGTCCCGTAACGAACTGGCTTGAAACATTGCCCGGAAGTTCATGGATTCCGGCAGACAATGCCGGATACTCCATCGCAGGCCTCTGGGCCAGCCTTCCGGACTTTACAAACTTCGCGCTTTTACCAAGAGCCGGGACGACAGGCGAGAGGAATCTGAGCGTCGAGCCGCTTTCCCCTACATCGAGAACAACATCTTTTTCTCCCGAGACAAGCACCTTGAGGCATCTCTTCGTCGCTTTTATATCCTCGGAATCCTCCGGTGAAACGATTAGCCGCCCATATTCGCCCGCAAGTGCTTCCGCTATGAGCAGGCGATGGAGGTGCGACTTGGAAACGGGCACCTCTACCGAACCGCGCCGCAAGCCGTTTTCGATCAGCACGGCCTGATTCCTTCCGCAAGATTCATCTTCACCGCCCTCGTATCGCCCCAACCGCAGGGAAGGGCGAACACAACTTCGTCGCCACCCGACTTCTTCTTATCGCCTTTCATGAGCGGCACGAGCGATTCCACCGTCACGCCTTTCGGCAATCCTGTAGCGAGCCCGGCCGCGTTGAAGGCAAACTCGAACTCGCGCACCCAGGCTTCGTCCGTCAGGCCGAACCTCGCTGCGAGTCTCGCCTCTTCCACACAACCCATGGCAACCGCCCTTCCGTGCGAAATCGAGTAGTCGGACGATTTCTCTATCGCGTGGCCGATCGTGTGGCCGGCGTTGAGGAGCATTCTGAGACCAAGCTTTTCGTAGGGATCGCGCTTGACCATACCGATCTTGACGGCGAGATTTTCCGCTATCTCCTTTGCGGTGGGTATTCCCTTGCCGACAACCGAGCACTTGCCGATGGCGGCGTGCTTGATCATTTCCGCCTTGCCGTCCGCGAGTATCGCCTCAGGCAAAGTCTCGAGAAAATCGACGTCGATCACAACCAGCCTCGGCGCGTGGAAGGCACCTGCGAGATTCTTACCCTCTTCGAGATCGCAGCCCGTCTTTCCGCCCGTTGAAGCATCGACCATCGAAAGCAGAGTGGTGGGAATGTTCATCCAGTCTATCCCACGCATCCATGTGGCGGCGGCGAAACCGGCAAGATCGCCCGTCACTCCGCCGCCAAGCGCAGTGACAGAATCCTTGCGGCCCAGACCCGCATTCGCGAAAGCGTGCCAGAGCGCGGCGACGGTCGAAGGGGTCTTATGCTCTTCGCCGGAAGGGATTGTCGCCATCGGCGTGAATTCCGGATAGAGTTTCGCAACCGTGGAATCGGCCACTATGCGCGCATCGCCGGCGATTGCCTTCGCTATTCCACTGCCGATGATGACGAACGATTCCATGGCACCTTCACCGGCCTCGAAACTCGCCGAAATCCTGCTACCGAAAGATGCATAGTGCGCCGCCCGTTCCTTCGCCTTGTCGCCAAGCGGACGCACACCCGCCGCGCCGCCGATCCGCTTCGCGAGCTCAGCTTCGTCCGGCGCGTCCAGGCAAATCACCGTTCCGGCTTTTTCGCACACAGCCCTGTTCGCATCCCTGAGAAGCGACCCGCCGCCAAGCGAGATCACAGCGTTTCGATCCGCCCCCGCAATTGCATCCGCAAGCGCCGCAGATTCGATATCCCTGAAAGACGCCTCGCCCTTCCGCGCGAAGATGTCGCGTATCGCGCATCCTTCGCGCTCCACAATAAAGGCGTCCAGATCGAGCCATATGCTGGATAAGCTCTTTGCGAGTCTTTTCCCGAGCGTGGTCTTTCCGCTCGCCGGCGCCCCATAGACGAATATCATCGCGTCACCTTATCTTGACGAGCAGTATGAGCAGCACCGGCATTATCGCGAGCTGCAGGAGTATGAACCGCAGCAGCACCTGCGCGTTCGTCCAGCCGAGATTCTTCTTGCAGTGGTCGTGGAGCGGGAATCTGAGTTTCCGTATGGGGCTGTCATCCTTTATCTGGAATCCAAGCCTCTTCGCGACCCTAAGAAGCACCAACTTGCCGAGCCCGCCGCCGCCGTTGACGAGGACAATCGGCGAAAGCGCGAGGATGAGGAACGGATTGCCGGTCATGAGCGAGGCCGTAGCCACCAGAAGCCCGAGGAAGCGCGATCCAGCATCGCCCATCAGGACCTTCGACGGTTCGGCGTTATACCACAAATATCCTCCGAACGCTCCCGCGACGATCATCGAGATTATGGCCCACCTCGCAGCCTCGGCGTAACACGGAATCAAGAAGTAGTGCGCAACCGGCCTGTAGCCGACGACCACGTAGAGTATCACGGCGAGTATCACGAGAGTGAACACGGTGAGAGTCCCGGCGAGGCCGTCCACGCCATCCGAGCAGTTCGTCGCGTTCATCACGAACCACAGTATGAACGCCGCGAGAGGGATGTATATCCACGCACCGACATACCACATTCCCTTCACGAACGGCACCCAGCAAATCATCCTGAGACCGTCAAGGCCCTCTATATTTTCCGCGTGCCCCTTGAATATGAAGAACGCTATCGCGAGCGAGACCACCGCATCAAGAAGCCCCTTCTTGAGTTCGCCCCACGGCACTTGGGATCTGTCGTCCAGATAGCCGAAGAGCATCCCGAAATAAAGGGCCACGACACACGCGATATCCCAAGCCTTAAGCGGCGCGAAGAGCGCGATGACGGGAAGCGCGACAAGGGTGACGATGAATCCCGCGCCCGTAGGTTTACCCTTCGAGGACATTCCGCCCATGTCCTTGAGTATCGCCTTGCCGTGGTCTCGCGGCAGGATATCCCATATCTTTGGCAGCAAGAAAGCCGTCAGCAAGGCGGCAAGGAACGTACCCGCTGCGAGCAGCAGGGCGTGGGACTGGAAAAGCCGGAACGGGCCCCAGTATGGAGTAAGCAGTTTCGAGATGTAGTACAGCATTATTTGATTTCTCCGTAAAATACATTCCAGAGGAAAAGTCCGTTCGGCGGCGCGGTCTCGACCCTCGCGGTTCGCGGCGTCGCGGCGTCCAGGAGCTCCTTTACGGCCTCCGGTTTCTCGTTGCCCTTGCCGACCGACATAAGGAATCCCGCCATTGAGCGCACCTGCTTGTAGAGGAACCCGTCGCCGCGGACGATGAATGTTATCCTGTGGCCCGAACGCCTGACCTCCGCCGAGAATATGGTCCTTACCGTCGTTTCGAGCTCCCTGTTGGGGTTGGCTGCGAACGACACGAAATCGTGTTTGCCGACGAAACAGGCAGCCGCCTTGCGCATTGCCTCGACATCGAGCGGCCTGTGGCAGAACGTCCAGTACGGCGCCAGCGTAGGCGGCATGATGTCCGCCTGGTAGATGTGGTAGCGGTACTCCTTGCCGGTCGCCGAAAGCCGCGCGTCGAAATCGCTTTTTGCATAGGCGGCTTTAAGTATCCTTATCGCAGGCGGGAGGCGCGAGTTGAGCGCCTTCACTATGCTCTTCGGCGGAATCGGGCGCGTCAGGTCGAAGTGCGCCACGAATCCCTTCGCGTGAACCCCTGCGTCGGTGCGCGACGAGCCGAACACCCGCACGAATCCGCCTTCAAGGTAAGCTACCGCCTCTTCGATGAGTTGCTGTATTC
>JAGCPM010000099.1 GCA_017965685.1 Kiritimatiellia bacterium
CTCCTCGTTTGCGAATTGCATCTGGCTTTGCTGGATGTCGAACCAGCTGCGGGAGTACGGCGCGAGCTGGACGAAGTAGAGCTTGAGGCCGGGGTTGCCGAATTCCTTGGACCAGCCGTCGTAGAGCGCGTGCATCTTCTCGCAGTAGAGTTGCGGCTCGCCGGCGTTGTGGCAGCCCTGATACCATATCATGCCGCGAATGGCGAAAGGCGCCCACCCGGCGACCATTCCGTTGAAGAGAACCGTCGGCTGCTGCTGCCTGTTGGATATCGGCCCCTTCTTCATCTCCTCCGTCCAGTCCTGTACCACCGGATATGCGGCGACGTCGGCGAGTTTCGGATGGTTGGCGTAGCCGCTCCGCGGAGTCCACGCATCGATATTGGTGCCGCCCCAGCTGGAATCTATTATGCCCACCGGAATCCCAAGCGCGTCATAAAGTCCGAGCGCGTAGTAGAATGCCACGGCCGAGAGGTTGTTCTTGAACGTGTCGTTGAACGATGCTGGCGAGAAGTCGTGCCATACGCCCTTCCAGTCCTCGCGCGGCGCAGCGCTCCAATTGTGCGGGTTCTTTGCGTAGCGTATGTTGCGCCGCACTGTCATCTTCGTCATTACAGCGCCCTGTCCGTCGCGGTAGCGCGGCCCAGGCCCCCATATTGGACACTCCATGTTGGACTGCCCGGACGCGAACCAAACCTCGCCGACGAGAACGTTCTTGATCTCCTCGGTGTTGGCCTTGCCGGAGATATTCATCGTGCGGTTCTCCGTCGATGCGTTCATCGCCTCGAGCGCAACGCGCCACTTGCCGTCGGCGCCGGCTTTGGTCTTCTTCTTTTGGCCCGCGAAGGAGACCGTGACGGCCTCGCCCGGATCCGCTTTTCCCCAGACCGGCACCTTCATGCCGCGCTGAAGAACCATATTGTCCGCAAACGGCGTTCCCGAAACCACCTTTGCCCCGGCGGTCGCAGACGCCAGAATCGCCAAAGCGACCACAGTCGCTGCTGTTGCGCATCTAGTCATGGATTCATTCCTTTCCTTTATTCACAAACTGTGTGGATATTATATCATATTCCATCCGCCGAAATCAAGACGCGGAAGAAAAACCCGGTACTGACAACGTGGGCCCTCATGAGATGCGTGTCTGTCAGGATACCGAACCTGATGTCGGGCTTCCTGTCTGGCTTCCAGCTATTGGGTATTGCTTTTACTCCGCCGTGAACTTGATATTCCCATTTGGCATTAGCCAGCGGTTTTCCTTGTCGCTCCAGTACTTAAGCTCTTCGAAGCCGACCTTGAACTCGACAGTCGTGGATTCGCCAGGCTTGAGGCAGACGCTCTCGAACGCGACGAGTTCCTTCTTCGGCATCTCCACGCCGTCCTGCGGCGGCTTGGACGCAAAGAGCAGCACCGCGCGGCGTCCCGCCATCTTACCCGTGTTGGAGACGGAGACTTTTACAAGTGTTGCCATTGTGGAATTGTTGCCATTTCCAATATCCAATTCCAATTGGTCATTGGCAACATTGGTATTGGCAACATTTTCACATTGGCAACATTTCACCTTCCACGTCGTGTAGGAGAGTCCATGGCCGAACGGATAGCGCGGCTCGATGCCGTACTTGTCGAATCCACGGTAGCCAACCCAGATTCCGTCGAGATACTCCTGCCTGGGTTCACCTTTGTCCTCCTTGCCATCCTTGACAACCGGCTCGGGCCACACGCCCGGATAGCTCAATTCCCCGAGCTTGTGCGCCGGCCAGTCTGGCAGCACGCGCACTAGCATGGTTGCTAATCGAACAGCACCTTCACGGGGTGTTTGTATTTGATGCGACGCATCGGACCGCCGGATTTGCCGCTGTCGGTGGAGAACTCGAAGTACATCGTTCCTCCCACTCTGGCGGGCTGGAAATCCTCCGCCTTGAACTTCGGAGGAAACGGCACAACTATCCTCGTAGGCGTGTGCTCAATCATGTCATTGATACAGAAGTTATCCCATTTTATCATGCCTTTGCGGTCGTGTATGTACACGTCCAGCTGGTTCGCCATGTCAATGACCGTCAGATTGCGCCCTGTAATGACGATGTTTTCGCCGAACTTGACCGTATCCACTTCCGAATTCTCGCCGCGGATCTCCTGCATCAACGCGCGCGGAGGCTTCGCCGTATTCTGCGGGCGCTCCGTCTCCACCGCCTTGCGGAAGCGTTTGAGCGGCATCAGCACAACCTTGACCGCGTTCTTCTTGGGGTCGAACGCCGCGTCCTTCTCGTCGAACGTGCCCTTGACCTCCAGCCGTACGGCGAAGTAATCGCCGAAACGCCGCGTCACTCCGTCAGAAAGCGTATTCTTTATCATCGATTCCATCACACTGCTGACGACGGACTCCACCAAATGCGGCGAAAGCCTGAGGCTCGAGTAGTCGAGCATCTCATCTATCACCTTTTCCGTGCCGTAGCTGCCACGATCAGTGACGATGGCCCGATACTTCCCCTTCTCGGGTTCGCTTTTGCCTGGGAGCACTATCTCCCGCAGCTTGTAATTGGGCCTGGCGGCATGCTTCTCGGCACTGTGCATTGTTTTTCTCCCTGATTAAGTTGATTCAATTGACGAGCAGTATATCATAAAGCCGCGGGGAAGTCAACCATGCGGTCTGACTTTTTCGTATTTCCGGTCTGACTGCAACAACCTTGCGGTCAGACTACAATATGTTTACGGTCAGACCGTAAAGTATATATCGTCTGACTACAAGGTCACTAAGGCCTGACCGCAATGTTGCTAAAGTCTGACCAGAATGATGGCAGCCCGCGCCCCTGAAATTCAGAACCCATGCCTGCGAAAGGCGTGTGCTCAATCAAGCCGCACATTGACCCGGAAGAAGAACTCGGCGCCGCCAGGCTGTGCAATCTCGATTCGAGCCTTTCCATCCTCGGGCAACGAGACGCCTGCCTCCACCAAATCCGGATCAAACTCGGCGTCATCCGGAGTGGGCGCGCCTTCTACACTAATGACTTGCGCGAGGTTCGCGAGCAGCAAATCGTCCGGCACCGCTTCCGTCGATCCGATGGCGATTCCATCTACCGCGACTTCCATGCTGAAAAACCCGGCAGCCGCCGATGGAACGAACTTTACGATATGGATGTCGTCTGGCTCAAGGCTGGCGCCAAGCAGCGTATCGGAACCGAGCGCGAACGACGCCCACGCATAAGGAGATTCGCGGACTGCCGCCATTCCGGACGAATCGTTACCGCGCGACTTTACGGCAGAGGCCGACTTAACGGAGGCTGCCCAATCTCTGTATGCGGAATATACGGCGGGTGTCGTGACATGCTCGATAACCGCATCGTCCGCAGAACCTGCAAGGGCGGAGGCAATCACCTCCGGCGCGGCATCCTCCGCGATTTCGGGATAAACGTCTTCCGATACGGTCCAGCCAAGCTCTATCGACTGTAGCACAGTAACGTTCGTGCACTGCGGGTAATAATTGTAATCGGAATTATCGTACCAGAATTCGCCGAGTGCCGAACAGAAGTCGTAGCCTGCCTGCCAGAATTCATAGACATCGCAGCGCCCGTCTTTGTCCGTATCGGCACCGCCCTTCCACCAACCCCATGTAGCAGATGCCATGAACACCCCTCCCAGCTTGTAGGAATCTGGATAGTCGTAGTAGCCATCATCATCTTCTTCAGATATCCAATCCCAGCAATCCTCTGAATATAATGGATATTGCATCCATTTGTCCGAATTGTAGAATCCGCCGTCGTAGGAATATTCATAGTATTCTGCGGCAACGGCCCAGCCGATTTCATCAGCGGAAAGCGAGCGCGAAACGTCCTCGCCGCGCGATTTGCGGTTTTTGCGGTTGGAGTCTATGATTCTCGATACGCGCGCTGCAAGATCGAAAGAAGC
>JAGCPM010000100.1 GCA_017965685.1 Kiritimatiellia bacterium
ATCGTCGTGAACTGCATCATCCTCGGCCGTGCGGAGGCGTTCGCGTCCAAGAACGCGGTTCTTGATTCGTTCGCTGACGGACTAGGCAGTGGACTTGGGTTCACGCTTTCGCTGGCGCTTCTCGCGTCGGTCAGGGAGATAGTAGGTGCGGGAACGCTGACGATCTGGGGCGACATCGCGATCAAGGGGATCAATCCAGGTCCCGTCACGATGGCCATATTGCCGGCGGGAGGATTCATATCGTTGGGGCTTCTCCTCGCGCTCATAAACAGGATCGGCGAGTGGAACGCGCGCAGACACGGGGCGCCGCCGCCTTTGCCGGTGAATCTCGATTGCCGCCACTGCACGATGTGCGACGCTGGGAAGTGACCGGATGAAGTGCCCGAAGTGCCAGATCGACAATGACAAGGTGCTGGAATCCCGCACCGTCCGTGAAGGCGCGGCAATCAGGCGCAGGAGGGAGTGCTTGGGGTGCGGGCACAGATTCACGACGTATGAGGAGGTCGACCGCGATGAACTCGTGGTGGTAAAGCGCGACGGATCCAGGCAGGGGTTCGACAGGCAGAAGCTGGACAAGGCGATACGCCACGCCTGCGGCAAGCGGCCCGTCAGCGGCGAGAAGATACGCTCAATCATAGACAACATAGTCGCGAAGCTCGAGGGTGAGGAGGTCCCGTCGTCCAAAATCGCAGATCTTGTGATGGATGAGCTGCACAAAGCAGATCAGGTCGCCTACATACGCTTCGCGAGCGTTTACAAGCAGTTCACCGATGTTGCGCAATTTCTTTCCACCATAACGGAGATCGTGAAAAAATGAGCAATCCTGAATATCAGCGACCCCCGGTTAAGGTGGCGATAATGGGGTGCGGCCGGTCGATGTTCGCCAGCCATTATCCCGTGTACAAGGCGCATCCGGCACTCTTCAAGGTCGTGTGCGCTTGCGACACGATAAAGGAGCGGCGCGACATGATCGCGAAGGATTTTCCGGATTGCAGGATGTTCAGGCAGTTCTCCGACATGCTTGACGAGCGCAATATCGATCTTGTCGACATAGCGACAGGATCTCTCAACCACAAGAAGCATGCTATGATGTCTCTGGAGAAGGGATTTTGGACTCTTCTAGAGACTCCCATGGCCCTGCAGACGGACGAGGCGCTTCTCATACGGGGCGCGGCGGCGAAGGCAAAGAACAAGCTGATTGTCATGCAGAGGGGCATGTTCGATCCGGATTTCCTTATCGCGAAGGCGATGATGTCCGATCCGAGGCTTGGCGAGATACACGAGATCGTGATGCGCAAGGAGGATTATGTCCGCATCGACGACTGGCAGGCCGTCAAGAGAATGGGCGGTGGCGCGACGTATTACGCGATGACCGATATGCTGATTCAGGCGCTGAGACTGTTGCCTAGCGCGCCGATACAGATGTGGAGCGATCTAAAGAGAATCGCCTCGCTGGGAGACGCCGAGGACTACGCGCACGTGATGTTCAAGACCCGTTCGAACGTTTCTGCGGACCTGGCGTACAGCGGCGGATGTCTGAAAGAGAACCGGTCACCCAGCTTCAGTATACTTGGCGAGAGGGGTGAATTCAGCATAATGCCGGGTGCGACACAGGGAATGCTGACCGTGATAGAGCCCAACCTCAAACTTCCGAGAAGGCGTTCGAGTGTCAGAACTCCGCCGCTTTCCGACCTCCATGAGCAACTGCCCGTGGTTAGGATTCCCATTTCGCTGCCGGCGGGGACTCCGCATGGCGAGACGATGTTTTGGAAGCATGTGTACAATTCGGTCCGGACCGCGGCTCCATTCCCGATAACCATCGAGGAGTCGATTGATGCCGTGCGTTTCGCCCATTTGATGAAGAAGACAAGCCCGTTCGGAATGGGCAAATAGGGGAAAGCCAAGACATGGACAAGATGACGCAGAGCCTAGAAGACTACATCGAAACGGTGTACATCCTTTCGCTTGAGAAAAAGTCAGCGTGCGTGCGCGACGTGGCGAAGTCGCTGGGCGTGAAGATGCCGAGCGTAGTGAAGGCGGTGCACGAGCTGAAGAAGATGGGGCTCGTCGATCAGGAGCCGTACGGCGAAATCGAACTGACGGTGAAGGGCAAGAGGGTTGCGAGGATGGTGCTCAACAGGCACACTCTGTTGAGAGCCTTTTTGGAGAAGCTTGGGGTTTCGAAGAAGATCGCGGACAAGGATGCCTGCCTGATGGAGCACATACTTTCTGCGGAGACGCTTGACAAAATAAGGACATTCACGGGAGGAACAAAGTGAAAAGCCAGATAAACCTTCTTCGCCAGCTGCAGGAGTTGGTGTTAACAAGGGACGAACACAACCAGACGGGAGACGGAAGCCATCTCGAAGAACTGAACAAGGCAATTGCGGCGCTGCAGGATAAGTTAGATCAGCAGGTCGCAGGTTTGTTCCAGCGCCTCTACAACAAGAGCCATATCGTAATCTCGGCGATGTCGAAGGGTTGTTGCGCGGTGTGCGGCCTGCACGTGCCGATTGCGCAGGCCCAACAGGTCCAGCTCGCAAACCATCTTGTCACATGCTCGAGCTGCGGCAGGATACTCTTCGCGTCCGGTGCTGATGAACCTTGCAACATATCGGAGGATGGCGACCGCGACGAACCCAAGGTCGGCATATCGCGCTTCTCTGCCGAGGAGCTCATGGTTCCGTGCCTCAAGGCAAAGACCAAGACTGCGGCCATCGAGGAGCTCGCGGCCGCAATGGCGAAAGGGCATTTCATCTCCAATGTGGACAGTTTTGTGACCGCAGTGCTGGAAAGGGAAAACGTCCTTTCTACGGCTATGGGCGACTCTTTGGCGTTTCCGCATGTACGCGGAGTGGAGGGAGGCGCGCTTACACTGGCCGTCGGCACCTCGGAGAAGGGTATTGACTGGGGCGGGACGAAGGTTAATGCTATTTTCCTTTCGGCCATTCCCGTGGCTGTGTCGGCGTTCTATCTGAGGCTCATGTCCAATATCACGCAAGCCTTCTCGAAGGGAGACGCGCTCGAACAACTCATCGCGACGAAGAGTCCGGCCGATATGTGGAAGGTGCTGTGCAAGGCGACGAGGGCCATTGTAAGGTGAGAGTGCTCTTCTCCGTTTTGGCCGTCTGCGTTTCGCTGATGGTCTCGGCCGCGCCCGTGCGCAAGGGGCCCGTGGAGACGGAACACAGGAAGGTTCCGTATGTTGGCGCGATTTCGGCTGACGCGGCCACCGGCAGAATTCTGTTTTCAGACAAGGCCGATGCCGAGGCATATCCCGCTAGCGTCACCAAGCTCATGACCGCGCTTCTGGTTCTAGAGGATGTTGAGAAGGGGCGGTATTCGTTCTCTTCCCTTGCCACGGCTACGAAGGACGTCAACCGATGCGAGGCCAGCTGGGTCGGGCTCAAGGCCGGACAGTCGATGACGGTAGACGATCTTCTAACGGCGCTTCTTGTGCAGAGCGCGAACGATGCGGCGATAGTTTTGGGTGTGAATTCGGCGGGTTCTCTTGAAGCGTTCGTTGAGCGCATGAACGAAAGGGCGAGAGAACTCGGCATGGAGAATACCGCATACTATAATCCGAATGGGCTGCCAAAACCGAAGTACGCAAAAGAATTCAACAGGACGACAGCCGCCGACCAGCTGAAGCTTGCGCTTGAGATTGTAAAGCACGAGATGATTTTCAAGTACACATCGGTCAAGCTCGGGCAGGTGAAAGATGGCAACGGGAACATAATCAAGTTCGTGAACCACAACAATGTTATGGTCAAGGACAAGCTCAAGGTAATCAATCCCGACTCGAGCGAAGCTGTGGATGGCTTGAAGACCGGATACATAGAGGCTGGCGGATCTTCCGTAGTCCTTTCGGGATCTCGGGCGGGCAAGCGTGCAATAGTTGTTGTGCTTGGTTCGGCGAGCGCGCCCGACCGCGACAATGCCGCAAGGCGTCTTATGGAAGACGCCCTTTCGTCGCTAAGCTGGTGACTGCGTTGGCATATCCCTTTTAGGGGACGCTTTACGGCCTTTGACATTCGGCCTTGTAGCAAAAGCGGCGGCACTGTTGCGCGAGACGTGAGAATTTGATATACTACCCAAATCATGGCAAAAGACAGCAAGTGGTATGTAAGAAGCGCGGACGGGAGCGTGTACGGTCCGACGGACGTAGCCTCTCTCGCGGAGTGGGCGAGGGAAGGGCGCATCGATCCTTCCGGTTTCGTTTCGCAAGACAGGCTCCATTGGACTCCGGCGCAGCTCATGGAAGAGCTGGAGATGCAATGGGTTGTCGAGGCGGAGCCCGGCAAGTTCTTCGGTCCCTTCAACCGCGCCGTCGTGGTGCGGCTGGCCGAAGAGGGTAAAATGCCGCAAGGCGCGAACGTGTATCGCAAGCACCTGTACGCGCCGGACGAAGACGAGCCTCCGAAAATCGTCGAGAAGATAGTCGAGAAGGAGGTTCGCGTCGAGGTTCCGGTCGAAAAGATCGTGGAAAAGATCGTCGAGAAGGAAGTGCGCGTGGAAGTGCCTGTCGAAAGGATTGTGGAGAAGATAGTCGAGGTTGAGCCTCCGCCGCGCACTCAAATCGTCGAGGCGGAGATTGTCGAGCCAGTTTCCGCGCCAAAGCCGCCGCCGGCCGCGCTTGGAGGAATGTTCAAGGGTGCGGTCCGCGAGAAGCTGATGGCTCTCGAGGCTGCGGCCAGAAGAGAGCTTGCGGCGGCCAAGAGGGGCGGCGGACTTGGCGTTCCAGGAATGGGAAGGCTTTTCGGCAGGAGGTAAAGACATGGGCGAGGCAGTTTGGCATCTTAAGACGCAGGCAGGGACCTTCGGCCCCGAATCCGAGGAGCGCCTTGTAGAGTGGGCCAAAATGGGCAGAATACAGCCCGGGCAGGAGATATCTTCCGACGGCTCCACATGGCTCAAGGTCGAGGAGGTTCCGTTTCTCGATATGCGCTATTCGATCGACCTTGGCGACGGCAGGCCGCGCGGCCCGTTCAACAAGGCCGCCGCAGACGCGCTGATTGCTTCCAGGCGCCTGCCTCCGAACGCGAGGGTAGTGGAGACTAGGCCTCCTTTCGAGGTTGTGGCTGGCGGCGCAAAGGATGACAAGGCACCGCCTCCACTCAATGTGGTCGAGAAGATTGTCGAGGTCCCTGTCGAGAAGATTGTCGAGAAGATCGTCGAGGTTCCAGTAGAAAAGATTGTCGAGAAGGAAGTTCGCGTCGAGGTTCCCGTAGAAAAGATTGTCGAGAAGGAAGTCCCGATAGAAATCGAGAAAATCGTTGAGAAGCGCGTCGAGGTTCCTGTAGAGGTCGAGAAGGTCGTCGAGAAGGTTGTCGAGAAAGTTGTCGTCGACGAAGCCAGAGTGAAGGAGCTCGAGGCGCAAATCGAGATGGAGCGGCGCCATTCCGCCGCGCTGCAGGCGAGCATGGACCTTGCGGCGAAGTCTATGGGCGATCGCGAGGCTGAACTGCAGGCGAAGCTCGTCGCCACCGAGAAGGCCGCGACAGAGCGTGAAAACGCCCTGAGAACGAAGATTGCGGAGCTCGAGAACGAGATACGGCGCTTGCCGCAGAGCGCAGGCGAGATAGCGGAAATCCAGGCCGCGATGTACGGCATGATGACCGGCGAGGCCGAAGAGCTGCTGAAGCTCATCGAGTCCGAGAAGCAAGAGTTCGAGGAATTCCGCCGCCGCCATCTCGAGAGAGTTGACCGTCTGATGGACCGTCGCAGGACAATGATAAAGAGGGCCGGCAGCAACATCGAGGAGATGACCCGCAAAGCCCTGTTCGAACGGCCGGAAGATCCAAGGACCCGCCAGGCGAAAAAGGAGCTCGACGAGTTCAGGCAGATCGCCGAAAAGAACGCACTCGCCCAGGAGCGCACGATACAGGAACTCAGGGAGAAGCTGCGGATAAAGGAAACAGAGCAGAAGCGCATGGCGGAAGGAATGCGCGACGCCACTGAATTGAGGGCCGAACTGGAGAAGATGCGTGAGCAGTTGAACGTCCGCGAAAAGGACCTTCGCGAAGAGCGCACCAGGGCGGAGACCGCCCGCCGGCAGCAGGCCGTCAACCAGCAGACGCTCCTCAACCGCCTCGCTTCGCTTGAGTCGCCTTCCTTCGGTACGACAGAGACCCTTGAAACCAACCAGAGCCGCGAGGCCAAGCTTGTCAAGCTCTCGCGTCTCATGAGACTCAAGAAATGACGTTTCCCGTACTGCTGGCGAGCACGATGCTCGCGACATTGACGATTTGGGACTATCCGGCGCGACAGCCGCAGCACGACGCTTTGCGGGCGCAATTCATCGCCGCAATGCGATCGGGCGACACCAAGACGATGACGGAAACGTGCAGGAAAGGGGTGGAACTTCTTCCCGACGATCCGACATGGCACTACAACCTCGCATGTTCGCTTGCGTACTTCAAGGATCAGGAAAAAGCGCTTGACGAACTCGAGAAGGCCATCGACCTCGGTTTCAGAAATCCCGAGGCGATCGCGAACGACAACGACCTAAAGCGGCTTTCTGGCAACAGGCGCTTCAAGGAGCTCATCGAATACGCAGATACGATAAAGCGGCGTCCGATACTGACAGGGCCGATGGCGAGTTTTCCCGCGAACGGCATTTTCGGGCACCAGATAACTCTTGGCGCGCACAATCTGGCGTGGGATTTCGACTCGGGCGCGTTCGATGCGAAGATGAAATTCGATGTCGGCGAACGCAAGACGCATACGGGCGAACTGTACATGAACAGGGATGGCGGACACTCAATGCTCGCCGTGACGAACTATCCGGGACTTACGCTGGTGAAGCTCGACCAGGAAGGGCGCTCCAAAGGAATGGACCTCGACTTCCCGAACATGATCTTTCCATATCCAGCATACGGAAACGCTTCGCGCGGCTGGACGCAAGGTCCGTACTGGCGATCGCTGCCGAGGGCGCTGATGACGATCGAGGCCAGACGTATGAAGACGATGCAGAAGCTCTATCTCTCCAACCAGATATGGGTCTTCCCGTCCGTGAATGATTGCAATACGGCCACGAACTGGTACGGCGACGTGTTTGCCTCCCAGTCGCCATACTGGATCGTGTCGGACGGAATCAGCTGGTCGGACCAGTACTACCTCAAGGCTGCGCTCGCCGTTTCCGCCGCGATGAGAAGCGACGTGAAGGCTGATGCTGTGAAGCGCGCAATCTTCGCGCCGACCGTGATGACCATCATAAGAAAGTCGCTCAAGACCGTCAAAAGCGACGGAGACTATCTAACGGCTGCGGCGCATCCAACGGCGTTTCCGCCGAACGGACTGGACATGGACAGACTCAAGAAGCTCGCATGCGAACTGAAATCGTCCTCTATCCCTCCGCTTGCGGCAATCGCGCAGGTCGTTCCCGGCAAGGGTGCTGGCGAAACGGCATGGCCGGAGCTTACCTATGCCTCGCTATGTTCGTGGGCATGGGTGTTGAGGACGGA